>DASTLN010000293.1:0-4272 GCA_035714925.1 Dehalococcoidia bacterium
CGTCGCTGTCGCTCCTCGCAATGGGTTAGGTGGGACGCGGCGTTGCGTGGTTCGGCGGGCTCACCGTGAGGTGAGGGCGGTTGGTTTGGTGCGATGGGCGGTTTGGTGCGGTTGGGGGCGTCTGCCCGAGGTTGCTTCGTCGCTGTCGCTCCTCGCAATGGGTTAGGCGGGACGCGGCGCTGGGTGTTCGACAGGCTCACCACGTGAGGGATGCAGAAAAAGCGCGACGGGACGTTTGTAGCGGGCGTGGCGTTTGCCCGAGGTTGCCGCGTCGCTGGCGTTCCTCGCAATGGGTTAGGTGGGACGGGGCGTGGGCGTTCGACGGGCTCACAATGAGGTGAGGGCGGTTGGTTTGGTGCGATGGGCGGTTTGGTGCGGTTGGGGCGTCTGCCCGAGGTTGCTTCGTCGCTGGCGCTCCTCGCAATGGGTTAGGTGGGACGCGGCGTTGCGTGGTTCGACGGGCTCACCATGAGGTGAGGGCGGTTGGTTTTGTGCGATGGGCGGTTTGGTGCGGTTGGGGCGTCGGCCCGAGGTTGCCGCGTCGCTGTCGATCCTCGCAATGGGTGTTGGAGGCTAGGGCGTTGCGATGCCCAGCTCGGCGAGGACCTCGTCGGTGTGCTGGCCGAGCGCGGGGGGTGCGAGACGGACGCTTACCGGGGTGTCGCTGAACTCCCAGGGCGGCTTCATCACGGTGACGGGGCCGCTGGGGCCGTCAACCTGCCGCGTGATGTCGAGATGGATCGTCTGGGGGTGGGAGAAGACGTCCGGGTAGGTGTTGTGGCGGTAGGCGTTGCCGCCGTGCTGGTTGAGGATGGTCGCAATTTCGTCGACGGTGAAGTTCTTGAGGAAGCGCTCCCAGAGCGGTTTGTAGATGTGGCCCTGCCGCGAGTTGGAACCGACCTCCCTGCGTGCGGTCTGCTGCTCCTCCGGTGAGAGCTGGTCGAGACCGAGCTCGGCGATCAAGGCCGCCCACTGCTCGTCGTTGATGCGGCCGACGACCATGGTGACGGCGCCGTCCTTGCACTGGTAGCCGGTTTCGGGCGGGCGGACGTAGCTGTCGTTGTGGAAGCCGTACCACTCGTCGGGATTCGACAGCGCGGCCCAGAGCGTGACGCGCATCTCCAGCATGCTGCCGAATAGCGAGACGTCGACACGCTGGCCCTGCCCGTCTTGATGACGGCGCCAGAGCGCGGCGAGCGCTGCCTGCGCGGCGTAGATGCCGGTGTAGGTGCCGGCGGCATCGGTGCCGAGGCGTTCTGGAGGCTCGCCGAGCGAGCCGAGCGAGAGCGTGGCCTCGGAGGCGAGCTGGGCGGTGATCTCGGAGCCGGGAAGATGGGACAGTGGGCCGTTGGGGCCGAAGCCGCTGATGCGGACGTGGACGAGCCGGTCACCGGAGATCAAGTCAGCGGTGTCGAGGCCGAGCTCTCGGGTGAAGTCGGCGTCTTCGATCAGGACGTCGGCGCTCGCGATCAGGGCTCGGAGCGCCTCGCGGCCGCGGCTGGAGGCGAGGTCGAGGACGACGCTGCGCTTGTTGCGGTTGATGGCGACGAAGACGCCGGAGTCGCCGTGGTCGTAGAAGGGGGGCATGCCGCGGGCGTAGTCGCCGTCCGGCGTCTCGACCTTGATGACGTCGGCGCCGCCGTCGCCGAGGTGCATGCCGGCGACGGCGCCGGGGATGCCCTGGGCGAGCTCGATGACGCGGTAGCCTTCGATGGGGCCCACTACAGCGGCCCTCCGGGGCAACAGGCAACAAGCAACAAGGAACAAGGCGGCGTAAGGGAGGTGGTGGTCTTTACCCCGCCCTGGAGGGAAGAGCATGCGCCTGAAGCCGTGCCCTTCAGGGCGGGGTTCTGGTTACGTTCTCTCATGGCTTGACGGCGACCGGCTCGTCGGCCGTCAGCAGCTCGTCGAGGATTTCGGCGGTGTGGGCGCCGGCGGCTTCGGTGGGCAGGATGGAGGCCGGGGTGCGGCCGAAGGTCCAGGGCAGGCCGGCAGCGTAGACGTCGCCGTAGGGGCGGGTGCTGACCTTTTCGATGTAGTGGTTCTGGGCGACCTGCGGGTGGTGGATCAACTCCTCGAAGGTCATGATGCGGGCGCACGGCACCTGCGCCTCGCCGAGCTTGAGCTGCCACCAGCGCGCCGGCTTGGTCTTGAACACGTCCGCGAGGCGGGCGCTGATGCGCTCGCGGGCGGCGACACGGCCGGCGATAGTCGACAGGCTCTCGTCGGCGGCGAGGTCGTCGAGGCCGAGGGCGGCGCAGAGCGAGCGCCACTGCGTCTGCGTTGCGGCCTGGACGCCGATGTAGCTGCCGGCTTCGCAGAGAAACGCTTCGCTGGGGGTCATGTTGGCGACGGCGCTGCCGAGGATCGGCGGCTGCTCGCCGGTGGCGAAGTATTCGCCGATGCGCGTTGCCTGCGCGGCGGTGCCTGCCTGCAGCATCGTGAGGTCGATGCGCTGGCCGCGGCCGGTGCGTTCCCGGGCGAGCAGGGCCATCATGATCGCCATCGCGGCGTAGTTGCCGGTGGTGGCGTCCATCTGGGTGAAGTGCCGGTAGACCTCGCCGGGGCCGCCGGGCGGACCGCTGTTGGTCGCGAAGCCGGTGAAGGCCTGTACCTGGGGGTCGGCGGCGGTGCGCTCGGCCATGGGGCCGGTGGTGCCCCAGCCGCAGATCGTGCAGTAGACGATGCCGGGGTTGATCTCGCTGAGGGCTTCGTAGCTGAGGCCGAGGCGGTCGGCGACGCCGGGGCGCATGTTGTCGACGAAGACGTCGCAGGTGGCGAGGAGCTTGCGGGCCGTCTCGTTGTCGAACTCGGCTTTGAGGTCGAGGAAGAGCTGGCGCTTGTTCATGTTCCAGGTGATGTGGCCGATCGACGTGCCGTTGATCGTCGGCGGGATGCCGCCGCCGAGGGAGGAGTCGAGGATGCCGGGGCGCTCGATGTGGATGACGTCGGCGCCGAGCGCGCCGAGGTTCATGGTGGACCAGGGGCCGACCATGATCAGGGTCAGGTCGAATACGCGGATGCCGTCGAGGGGGCCTCTCATGCTGTCCTCCAGCTTTGCGAGCGTACTGACGCCCTCGTTAAGCTGTCAACGGTTCGGAATCGATTGTAAACGGCTGACTTATATGGCGCTCGCTAGTCGCCTGATTTAGGCTTGTCGCGCGAAAGAGGGGCAAGCGTGACCGTAGCCAGAGAACTCGCCGGCTTCCTGCTCGGCGTGCGATACGAAGACCTGCCGCCGGAGACGATCGAGAACGCCAAGAAGGTCATCGTCAGCACGCTGGCCAGCGCGGCGGTGGGCTCGACGATCCGTTCGGCGCAGATCGCGCGCGAGGTGGCGCAGGAGCAGGGCGGCGCGCCGGATGCGACGGCCTGGTTCTCTGACGGGCTGAAGCTGCCGTTGCCCAACGCGGTGCGCGTCAACGCGATGCTCAGCGACGCCGCCGCATCGGACGACTCCGACCTGCGCAACATCGCCCACATCGGCACAATCCTGACGGCGATGTCGCTGGCGGTGGCGCAGAAGACCGGCGCCTCGGGGCGTGACGTCCTGGCCGCGATGGTGACGGGCTACGAGGCTTCGGGCCGCATCGGCGCCGCGATCTCGCCCGGGCTGGGAGAGCGCGGGATACACGCCTGCGTGATCACCGTGTTCGGCGGCGTCATAGCAGGCTCGCGGCTGTTGGAACTGAGCGTGGAGCAGACGGCCGAGGCGTTGTCGCTGGCCGCGACGTCGATGGGCGGGCTAGCGGTTTCGACCAATAGCTGGGCGCGGGAGTACCACGCCGGGGCCGCGGCGCTCTCGGCGACGAACGCGGTGCTTTCGGCGAGCAAAGGCTACGCGGCGAACCCCGACACGTTTGAGTCGAAGCGCGGGTTCCTCGAGGTGTTCGGCGGCAAAGAAGACGCGGCCGAGACGCTGAGGAAAGGCCTGGGGGCTGAGTGGGACATCGTCACGGACCTGGCGATCAAGATCTGGCCGGGGGCGACGCCGCTATCGGCCGCCGTCGAGGCCGCCTGCAACGCGGCGATCGAAGGCAATGTGGACCCGGCGAAAGTGGCGAGCATCCGGGTTGCCGGGCCGCGCTTCCGGGCCCTGGTCGGCCACAAGCACCCGAAGGACCTCGTGGGCGCGATACACAGCCTGGCCTACTTCCTGGCCAGCGCCGTCGCCGACCGCGACTTCTCCTGGCAGCACGCATCGATGGAGAAGATCCTCGACCCGACGATCGACCGGCTGCAGGACCTCGTGGAGGTTGAGCCGGACACGGA
>DASTLN010000294.1:0-9216 GCA_035714925.1 Dehalococcoidia bacterium
TCGAGGAGGACGCGAACAGCTATCTCACCGGATTCGAGCTTCTCCGAGAACTCCTTGATCCAGACGTCGTTGACAAAGAAGAAGGTCATGCCCATCTGGCCGCAGAGGTCCATCATGCGGTGGGCGAAGAATTCGTAGTTCGGGAACGGGCTGGAGATGACGACGTCGTAGGTTTCCGTCATGGTGCACTCCGTCCTAAGCCGTCTGCTCGATGCGCCGCTGGTCGATCCACCCTGATTCAGCCTCTGCCAAGTCCTCGTCCAGGAAGCCCTGACCCCGTTTGATGACACGGATGGCTTCCGTGAACAAGAGCCACACGATGTGCCTGACGACTTCGTCCGGCACGCCGTTGTCGTAGAACGATCGCGGCGTCATGTCCGGGTCGGCGTTTACGTAGTCGACGGCATAGAAATGGCCGTCCTCGTTAAGACAGATAGAGGAACTGAACTTCTTCATGCGCGAGACTCGGGCGATGCCGCGGACGATGCGCTTGAGCGGGTTCAGCTTGTAGTGGCGTATCTGGCCGGGCGACACCAGGTGGTATTCGTGGGCGGCCTGGTCCCACCAGCAGGGAATGACCTGGCCAAAGATGTAGTAGACGCGAAACCAGCCGAAGTGCTCTCCGAGCTCCCTGGGGCTCACGCGCTGCTGAATGAGGAATGCATCGGACTTTGGCGCTTCTGCCGCCGACTTGAGGAGGTCGTCCCGGGAGGTCGCACCGACGACGATGCCGACGCCGCCGCGCGAGGGCTTGACCACAAATGGCGACCCCACCCGTGCGACAAGGTCGTCGGTGATCTTGAAACTCTTCAACTCCTCGCGTGGAACGACAACGGTCTCGGGGACCGGAATCAGGTTCTCGAGGAGGAGCTCGTGCAGGGCGGCTTTGTCCGCGGCGAGCGCACTGACGTCAGGGTCGTCGAGGACGTAGCCTTTCTGCCGTTTCACCGTCCTTGCGACCTGTGTGTAGAGGTTGTCCGAGTTTCTTTGGTCGGCCGTGAGGTCAATCAGCACTCGAACCGAGATTTCGTCTGCTTCGAGCTTGCGCCAGAAGTCTTTAACCCAGACGTCGTTGACAAAGAAGAAGGTCAGGCCCATCTGTCCGCATAGCTCCATCATGCGCCGAGCGAAGAAGTCGTAATTGGGGGACGGGCTCGAGATTGCGATGTCGTAGGTTTGCGGCACAGGGCGACCTCCGCTGCGGCTACCGTGGTGTGCTCCTTGCTGCCAATCATCTTACCGACTCGAAGCCCTGACGGGTGTCCAGTGAAGTGCATTGCGGCTGGCGGACTGCACCATGGTTGGAGCACGAGCGAGGGCTGCCTGCTATATTTCAGGCATCTCCGGCGTTTCTCCGCATATAGAGGTCAGAAGACGAGTATGAGCGAAGCTCGTGTCGCTCCCTACGGTTCATGGAAGTCCCCGATCACGACCGATCTAATCGTCGGACAGACCATGGGACTGGGACGCATCGTGCTCGACGGGGACGTGACCTACTGGGTGGAGCATCGGCCGTGGGAGGAGGGCCGCAGCGTCATCGTGCGGCGGACGCCGGACGGCGAAACGGCCGACGTCACTCCGGCGGGATACGGCGTGGGCACGCGGGTACATGAGTACGGGACGAGGGGCTACACCGTGGCGGACGGCGTGGTGTACTTCTCCAACTTCGCAGACCAGCGTCTGTACCGGCAGCGTCCGGGCGAGGCGCCTATCGCCATCACGCCGGAGGGGGACGCCCGCTACGGCGGCATGATCGTCGATCGACGTCGCAATCGAATCACCTGCGTCCGTGAAGATCACTCGACGGAAGACGAACAGGCGGTCAATGAAATCGTCGCCATCGATTGCGACGGCGAAGGCAAGATCCAGGTCCTGGTCACGAGCAATGACTTCTACAGCTCACCACGTCTGAGTCCTGACGGCGCGACATTCGCCTGGGTCACCTGGAACCACCCGAACATGCCGTGGGACGGCACCGAGCTCTGGGTTTCATCGGTGACCGCCGGCGGATTGTTGGAGACGCCGACACAAGTCGCTGGAGGGATAGACGAGGCCGTCATGCAGCCGGAGTGGTCGCCGGACGGGACGCTGTACTTCCTTTCGGACCGATCAGGATGGGCGAATCTCCATCGCTGGCCGGGCGGTCCACCCGAGTTGGTCCTGGAGATGGAGGCAGACTTCGCGAAGACCCACTGGTGGCTTGGCATGTCGTCCTACGGCTTCGAGTCCGAGTCCAGCATCATCTGCTGCTACGTCCACAACGGCATGTGGACGCTTGCCAGATTGCACCTGGAGGACCGTCGCCTGGAGCCGTTCGACATCCCCTACACGGAGTTGGGCCGGGGCGACCTGCAGGTGGCGTGCGGGCGAGTGGTGTTCGAAGCGGGTTCGCCGGTGAAGCACCTGTCGGTCCTGGAAGTGGACCTGGCGGAGGGCTCACACACCGTCCTGCAGGTCAGCATCCGATCGGCAGTGGAGCTCGGCTACGTCTCAATACCGGAGGAGATTGAATGTCCTACCGGGAACGGACTGACGGCCCACGCTTTTTACTACGCCCCGCGGAATCAAGACTTCGTTGCGCCGGAAGGCGAGAAGCCGCCTCTCATGGTCCTGTGTCACGGCGGCCCGCACGATTCCGCGAGCATTCAGCTGAACCTGACGACGCAGTACTGGACCAGCCGTGGCATCGGCGTGCTGGACGTGAACTACGGCGGCAGCACGGGCTATGGGCGCGATTACCGCGAACGCCTGATCGGCGAGTGGGGCATCGTCGACGTGGATGACAGCGTAAACGCCGCGAAGTTCCTCATCGAGCGCGGCGACGTCGACGAGAACCGTGTTGTGATCAGCGGCGGTAGCGCGGGTGGCTATACGGCGCTGGCGGCGATGACGTTTCGCGATGTGTTCAAAGCGGGCGCCAGCCACTTCGGGATCAGCGACCTGGAAGCGCTCCTGACCGATATCCACAAGTTCGACACGTTCAGCCTGGTGGGCCTCGTCGGACCGTATCCGCTGTACCGGAAGCGATACTTCGAGCGATCGCCGATCAACTACGCCGAGGAGCTGAACTGCCCGGTCATCTTCTTCCAAGGTCTCGAAGACACCATCGTGCCGGCGGACCAGTCAGAAGCCATGTACAAAGTGGTGCGGGAGCGGGGAATTCCCACGGCTTACGTTTCTTACGAGGGCGAGTACCACGGGTTCACGCAAGCGGAGAACATCAAGCGCACGTTGGAGGCCGAGATTTACTTCTATTCGCGCATCTTCGGATTTGAGTTGGCGGATGATATCAGGCCGGTGAGGATCGAGAATCTCAAAGGCGCTCCAGGTAGTCTACGGGATCGTCTCCACGCAGCACGCGACCTGGTGCCGAGAGCCTTCCGTGACGGACACAACGGGCGCGTGCAGAAGCTGCTCGCCGCCGTGCGGGACGCCGTCCCGAAGCGAGACCGATAGCCGGGCCGCAGCGCTAACTGCGCTCCAGTAGCTCGATCCGTACGTCATCGGGGGCGCGGACGAAGGCGATCCTGACGCCGGGGCGGATGGTGCGCGGCTCCGTTACGATCTCGGCGCCGCGGCGCTTTAGCTCCGCGACGGTGTCGTCGACGCTTTCGACGCGCAGGCCGAAGTGGTCGAGACCCAGATAGGGGTCTTTGGGGCTCGCCTCGATGTTTGCGTCCGCGGCCACCGGGGCGATGAAGATGATCAACCCGTCGAGGTCGAGATCGACGCGAGGGACTCCGTCGGACTGCACGGATTCGATGATCTTGGCGTCGAACACCTTGCTGAAGTAAGCGGCCATCCCCTGTGGGTCGCGCGTGCGCAGATGGATGTGGTCGTAGGTGTAGGTTGGCATTTCTTCGTCTCCCTGGCGCTTTGGCGGGCACATCTTAACGCGAAGCGTGGTGTCTCAGGCGTGTGAGGCTGAGCGCAGACCTAATCGTTCCAGACGCGGCAGGACCTCCTGGGCGAAGTACTCGATGTCGTCCAGGTAATTGACGAAGTTGAGCGCCAGGCCGTCGAAGCCGACGCCGTGCAGGCGGGCCAGCTGAGCCGCGACGTCGTCGGGGTCGCCGATGGCGCAGAAGTTGCCGCGCGCAAGGACCTGGCGTTCGATGGGGCCCTCGCCCATGCGACGGAACGCGTCTTCGTGGTCCTCGCCGCGGCTTGGGTCGAGCTTGTGCAGCTCAAGGATGTGGCCAATGGCGCCGGTGTCGACGTGGTCAACGATATGATCAGTGAACTCTTCGGCCTCGCGCCTGGTCGGGCGGCAGACGACGCCGATGGGCGTCCAGACCTGAAGCTCGCGACCGGCCTGCGTCGCATTGCGTTTGGTCTCTGCCACACGCTCGGCGCTGTCTTCAGGGTTACGCACGGCGTCGAAGTGAAGGTCCGAGAAGCGCAGCGCGAAGTCGCGCCCAGCGGGTGATATGCCGGCGTTCATCATGATCGGCCGTCGACCGCCGAAAGGCAGCGGCGAGCCATCGACCAGCTCAAGGTCGTAGTGCTTGCCGGCGAAGTTGAACGGCGGCTCACCGGACCAGATGCGCGTGATGATCTCCCACCACTCCGTGCCCTGCACGTAGCGCTCAGCGTGGTCCAGCTTGGCCATGCCGAACATCTGAAACTCGTCGTCGTTCCAGCCGCAGACGACGTTGACGCCGAAGCGCCCGCCGCCTATCTGGTCGACCGTGGCCATCTGCTTGGCGGCGACGACAGGGTGGATCAACGGCACGTGGATGGTGGCGAAGACGTTGATCGAGCTGGTCGCTGAGAGGAGGCCGACGGCCCAGGTGATCGACTCCCAGCTGGTGCCGTTGGGATTGCTTTCGCCGCCGTAGCCCTTCCACCGCGCGATGGGGATCATGCATTCGAGGCCAGCGGCATCGGCGATCTGCGCCAACCGCACGTTGTTTTCCCAGGATGCGTTCCAGCGCTCCGGCGCCGTCGTGTAAGTGCGGCCGCTGGAGCAGTTGGCACCGAAGAGGCCGAGCTTCAGGCGGTTGCCGCCGGTCAGGAGATCGTTTCGGTTGGGCACCACGCTACAGGTCGCGCGTGGGACCTGGAACTTCGACGGCGATGACGGCGGGGACGCCCTGTCGCGTGAGGTCGAGGCCGCGGCGCAGGGCGGGCGCGAGGTCGACAGTCGCGGAGACGGTCTCGCCGTAGCCGCCCGCCGCTTCCGCCAGCTTCGCGAAGTCCGGCGGCGGGTCGAACGTGCCACCGTCGTAGTTGCCGGCCTGAACGGCGACGCCCTCAGGGTAGGCGCGGCGCAGGCCGGTGGTGCCGGTGCTGTAGCTGCGGTTGACGAAGACGACGGAGAGGAACGGCGCGTTGTGGTGCTTCGCGGCCCAGAGCGCTGCCATCGGCGTGCCAAAGCTGAAATAGCCGTCGCCGCTGGCGAGCACGACGTCGCGTTCCGGAGTCGAGAGCTTGATGCCGAAGGCGGCGCCGGCGCCCCAGCCACCGCTGCTGCTACCGCTGCGGAAGTAGGTGTTGACGCGGTCTCGGTGGGCGTAGGTCTGGACGAAGCCGCCGTTGCTCAGTCCGTCGTTGATGACAATCGTGTCTGGTTCGAGGAGCTTGCCCAGCTCGTACGAGACGAGGAGGCCGTTCGGCGTAGAGCGGGACGCGGCTTCAAGGGCGAGGTCTTCATCTCGAGCCATCATCTCCTGCTTGCGCTGGACGAGACGCTCGCGGCGCGCTTCGATGCGGGATGTGTCGCTGGTGGTGAGCTGCGCGGTCGCGGCGTCGTAGATCGCCCGGGCGGCGCCGGAGGGCGAGCAGGCGAGCCACAGGCTGGCGCGCTGCTCGAAGGTCTTGAGGCGTGAGAAGACGGGGTCGTTGCTGACCCAGGCGATCTTCGCATCGGGGCCGGGGGCCGCGTCCGGCATGTAGGGGACGATGTCCTCCATGATGAGCACGACGTCGGCATCGCCGGCGGCCGGGCCTGTGCCGTACAGAGGATGCGTCGTGGGGAAGTTCATGCGGTCGGATTGCGTGGACTCCGTGACAGGGATGGCGAGCAGCTCGCATAGCCGCACCAGCTCGTCGACAGCTGCCGGGTCGTGGCCGGCGCGAGATGTGAAGAGCACGGGGTTCTCGGTCTTGACCAGCCAGCCCGCGATGGTTTTGGCGTCATCGGGGTCCGGGGATGAAGGCCTCGCGACGCCCATCTGGTCCAGCGTGGGGAAGGACGTGACGCCGGGCATCGGCAGCATCGCCGTCTCCAGCGGTACCGAGAGATAGACGGGGCCGCGTGGCTCGCTCATGGCGAGCTGCAGCAGGCGGCTGACCATGAGGCCGGGGTTGTCCTGGTGCTCCAGGCGGTGGTCCATCTTGGTGTACTGGCGCACGATCTCGCCCTGGTCGCGCGGCTCCTGCAGCCACTGCTGCGTGCCATCGCGGGCGCCGCGCATCGAGCCGGGGTAGGCGCGCGGGCCGGTACCCGCGGTGATCAGCACGGGGAAGCCGCCACGCCATGCGGTGTGAATCGCGGCGCCATAGTGGAATGTACCGGCGTCGACGTGGGCGGCGGTTGCGGCGGGCCTGCCGGTGACCAGCGTGTTGCCCATCGCCGCGTTGAGCGCGACATGCTCGTGGATCATCGTGACGAGGCGTGGCGCCGGGCGACCGCGCACCGTCGCTTTGGCGATCGCCTCCTGGTAGAACGCCAGCTCTGAGCCCGAGACGAAGAAGAGGTTGTCGATGCCGCCCAGCTTCATCGAAGCGACGAGCGCGTCGGACCACTCCTCGGCGGCGTACTCGCCCCAGGCGGGGTCACCTACTCGCGTTTGCGTGTCTTGCATGACATCTCCCTGGCGTATCGCCTGCTTCGTTCGCTTCGCGGCAATGCTCGTATTCGCTAACCGCGCTGTCAACGGGACGCGATGACGTGGCACCGCTCGCCGGCCATTCGCTGTATATTTGAGCAGCAAACCTTAAGGGGGTTAAGTATGCTGAGCGTCCAAGATAACGAGCTTCTTTGCCGCGTGGGGCCCGGGACGCCGATCGGCGATCTGATGCGCGAGTACTGGCTACCGGTGTTGATGACCTCGGAGCTCGATGAACCGGACGGCTCGCCGTTGCGTGTCAGGCTGCTCAGCGAGGACCTCATCGCCTTCAGGTCGACGTCAGGCGAGGTTGGCGTGATTCAGAACGCGTGCCCGCACCGTGGCGCGTCGCTCTATTTTGGGCGCAACGAGGAGGATGGCCTGCGCTGCGTCTATCACGGCTGGAAGTTCGACGTGGCAGGGAGCTGCATCGACATGCCGTCGGAGCCAGCGGAGAGCAACTTCAAGACCAAGGTGCACGCGAAGACGTATCCGTGCGTCGAGCGCAACGGCGTGATCTGGGTCTACATGGGTAGTCGAGCGCCGTTGCCGGGGCTGCCCCAGTTCGAGGCCAATATGGTCACGAACGTGGAGACGCGCGTGCAGAAGGTCCTGCGCGACTGCAACTGGATGCAGGCGCTGGAAGGCGACATCGACACCAGCCACCTGAGCTTCCTTCACATGGGGACCGTGAAGCCGGAGGATGCGGCACCGGGTAGCTTCGACTACTACGGCGTCAGGGACCGCGCGCCGAAGTATGACGTGCACGAGACCGAGTTCGGCACGACGTATGGCGCCTATCGGCCGGCGGAAGACGACACGTACTACTGGCGCGTCGCGAACTTCCTGTTCCCCTGCTTCACGATGATCCCGACCGGGACGCTGGGCGTCGCGATTCACGTCCGCGCCTGGGTGCCGGTTGACGACGAGCACGTGATGTACTGGAGCATCAACGTGCCGGGTTCGCGCCAAGTGGGGCGGCAGGGACAGGCGCCTACGGAGCGCAATGTCGCCAGCGGGCGGCCGATGGGTGTTGAGTCCAACGGCCGGCGTCCCGGCGGCTTCGAATACGAGGAGTTCAACTCGGGATGGCTGGGGCGCTGGCGCCTGACGCAGAACGCATCGAACGATTACGGCATCGACCGCGAATCGCAGCGCAGCGGCGTCAATTACACGGGCATCCCGGGCATCTTCCAGCAGGACCAGGCCGTGACCGAGAGCATGGGAAACGTCTACGACCGGTCGCATGAGCACCTGGGGACGTCAGACGCGATGATCATCCGGACCAGGCGTCGCGTGATCAACGCGGCAAAGGCGTTGCGTGAGGGCAACGTGTCCCCGCCGGGGGTCGACAATCCGGAGGTCTACCGCACCCGTTCGGGCAGCGTCATTTTGCCGCGGTCCGTCAGCTGGCTGGAGGCGACGCAGGACGCGCGCTGGCCAAAGGTGGAGGCCGGGGAGCCGATCGAAAACGTTGGCGTCTAGCGGGTAGACTCTGCGCGATGAGAAACGCGGAGGGCCTGTCGATCGCGATCGTCGGCGCGGGCATGGGCGGCCTGACGGCGGCGACGGCTCTGCGACGCCTCGGCGTGAAAGTCGACGTCTTCGAGCAGGCGACGCGGTTCGCGCGCATCGGGGCGGGCATCCAGATGCTGCCGAATTCGATGAAGGTGCTACGGGGTCTCGGCGTCGACACGAAGCTGCGCGAGTTCGCCTACGCGCCAAAATCACACCTGAACCGCGTCTGGGATACGGGCGAGGTGATCACCGATCTCGAGATGCCGGAGAGCCGCTACGGCGCACCTTACCTCTGTATGCACCGCGGCGACCTGCACGAGGCGCTGCTCTCGACGGCAGGCGATGCGACGATCCACCTCAATAAACGCCTCGTTAGCCTGGAGCAAGCGGGCGGTCAGGTCACGATGGCCTTCGAGGACGGGACGGAACATCTGGCCGACGCGGTTATCGGCGCAGACGGGCTGCATTCTGTGGTGCGCGGGCTGCTCCTTGGACCGGAGAACCCGCGTTTCAGCGGCCGCGTGGCGTATCGAGGCGTCTTCCCTGCTGAGCTGATCGAAGGGCCCGGGATCAGCGACTCGCGCACCAAGTGGTGGGGCGAGGATCGGCATATCGTCATTTACTACACGACAAAGACGAAATCAGAGGTGTACTTCGTGACCAGCGTGCCGGAGCCGGCCGAGTGGCTGACGCCGGAGTCGTGGTCGGCGAAAGGGGACGTGATCGAGCTGCGCGAAGCGTTTTCGGGCTTCCATGCGGAGGTACGGTCGGTGCTGGAGGCGTGCCCGGAGTGCCACAAATGGGCGATCCTGGAGCGCGACCCATTGCCGCGCTGGAGCGACGGCCGCGTCGTGCTGCTGGGCGA
>DASTLN010000295.1:0-10521 GCA_035714925.1 Dehalococcoidia bacterium
CCGCCCAGCACCTGGATGCACATGATCTCGCGCGCCCCGGAGTTGTCGGCAACTTTGAGGCGGCTGAACTTCTGAATCATTCCTTGTCGCCTCCTTCCGCTGCTTCCTCTGCCGGAGCCTCTTCGGCCTCGGCCGCGGGAGCCTCTTCGGCAACGGCTGGCTCTTCGGCGACCGCTTCCGGCGTCTCGACCTCGTCGGCCGGCGCTTCGGTCGCGGGCAGCTCAGCTTCCGGCTCGCCCGTCTCAGGCTCCACCGCCTCCCCAGCCACCACGGTGTCTACAACCGCCGCGCCGTCCTCGGCCGTCAGGCCGGTCTCGGGCGTGGCAGGCGTCGGCTCCGGGCGCTCCGGGTGGTACAGGCCCTCCTCCGGCACGCCGATCTCGCGCGGCGCGATGTCGGCCACGTTGCCACGCACCAACGTCGCGGCGATGCGCCAGCGCTTTTCTTTCGAAATCGGCCGCGTCTCGATAATTCGCACCGTATCGCCCAGCACCGCCGCGTTCTCCGGGTCGTGCGCCTTGTAGCGCTTCGTCGAACGCACGATCTTGTGGTAGAGCTGGTGCGGGTAACGGCGCTCCACGGAGACAACCGCCGTCTTGTCCATCTTGACGCTGACCACGGTGCCGATGAGGCTCTTACGACGCCCTCGCGTACTCTCGCTCACTCGCTAACTCCTAGGGTCGCAAGCTCGCGCTGACGCTGTAGCGTCTTGATGCGCGCGATCTTCTTCTTTGTCCTGTTGATCTCTTTCACGTTCTGTAGCTGCCGCGTCGCAACCTGCAGTCGCAGCGTGAAAAGCTGACGGTACGTGTCGTCCAGCTCCTTGTTCAGGCGCGCCGCGTCCATCGCGCTCAGCTCGTCGAAGATGTCGTTCTTGCCCGCCATCAGGACACGCCCTCGACGGCCAGCTGCTGCACCCGCGTCGAGCAAGGCAGCTTGTGCGATGCCAGTCGCAGCGCTTCTTTCGCCACGTCTTCGCGCACGCCCGCGATTTCGAACAGCATGCGACCCGGCCGCACAACGGCCACCCAGCGGTCCACCGGTCCCTTACCAGAACCCATGCGCACCTCGGCGGGCTTCTTGGTCACCGGCTTGTCCGGGAAGATGCGAATCCACACCTTGCCGCCGCGACGCAGGTGGTGCGTGATCGCGCGGCGTGCCGCTTCGATCTGGCGGCTGTCTACCCACGCGGCGCTCGTCGCCTGCAACCCGATCTCGCCGAACGAGATCTCATTGCCGGCGTTCGCCATGCCGCGGCGGTGCCCGCGATGGTGCTTGCGATACTTGACGCGCTTTGGCTGCAGCATCTGCTAGGCCTCCCCGCCTGTCTCTTCCGAAGCCTTCGGCTCTGCCGCAGCAGCCTCGGCCACAGAGGCCTCCTCCGCGGCGGCTTCCGCTGCTGGCGCTTCGGCCACCGGGGCCTCCGGTGCGGCAGCTACCTCGGCGGCCGGGGTCTCAACGGACGGTGCCTCGGGAGCGGCTGGTTCCGCTGGCGGCGCCTCAGCAACCGCAGCTTCCGGTGCGGCAGCTGCCTCGGGAGCCGGAGCTGCGGCCACGGGTGTCTCAGTTACGGGGGCCGGGGGTGCCACAGCCTCGGCAACGGGAGCCGGGGACGCTGGCGGTGCGACCGGCTCAGCCGTCGCGATCGGTGTGATTGGCGTTGCCGGTGCGGCAGGCGCCGCGGGCGCCGGCGGCAGGCTCGTGTCTTCTTCAGCCGCGCGGGCCGCGCTCGGCTCCGGCAGAATGTCGCCGCGGTAGATCCACGCCTTCACGCCAATGCGTCCGAAGGTCGTCGCCGCCTCGGCAATGCCGAAGTCGACGTCGGCGCGCAGTGTGTGCAGCGGTACGCGGCCGTCTTTCTCAGTCTCACGCCGCGACATCTCGGAGCCGCCCAGGCGTCCGCCAACTGTGATCTTCACGCCCCGGGCGCCGCGCTGCATCGTGCGTGTCACGGCCTGCTTCATCGCTCGGCGGAACGCCACGCGGCGTTCCAGCTGGTCGGCCACGCTCCGCGCTACAAGGTAGGCGTCCAGCTCCGGCTGCCGGATCTCGACGATGTTCACCCGCACGCGCCGCCCCGTCGTCTTCTCCAGGTCGCCGCGTAGCTCGTCAACCTTCTGACCGCCGCGGCCGATGACGATTCCCGGCTTGGCAGTGTGGATCGTCACGATGACCTGGTTCGCGTTGCGCTCAAGCTCCACCCGGGACACGGCAGCATCAGACAACCGCTCGAGGATCTTCTTGCGCAGGCCAAGGTCCTCGTGCAGCAGCTCTGTGTAGTTCTTGTCCGCGTACCACGTGCTCTGCCAGGGATACAGGATCCCCAGGCGGTAGCCGATCGGGTGTGTTTTGTGGCCCATACTTATGCCCTGTCTTCCACGACTATCGTGACGTGCGCGTAGCGACGCGTCCACGGCTTCGGACGCCCACGAGGCCCGGCCCGGAAGCGCTTCAGCCGCGTGCCTTCGTCCGCCCAGGCGGCCTTCACGCGCAGCACGTCCGGCGAAAGCTGGAAGTTGTTCTCCGCGTTCGCCGCCGCTGAGCGCACTATCTTCTCGATTTTCCGCGCAACCGGCATCGGCGCGTTGCGCAGGATCGCGACCGCTTCGTCGACGCGGCGGCCCCTGATCGGCTGCAGCAGCAGACGCACTTTGCGCGGCGAAATGCGGAGGTTGGTGGCTTTCGCCTGTACTTCCACCTAGGTCCTCCGAACCTGCGTCGTCCGCTCCGACCGGCCGGCATGGCCGCGGAACGTCCGCGTCAGCGCGAACTCACCCAGCCGATGGCCCACCATGTTCTCGGTGATGAACACCGGCACGTGGCGGCGCCCGTCGTGCACCGCGATCGTCATGCTCACCATCTCCGGCATGATCGTCGAGGCGCGTGACCACGTCCGGATCACGGTGCGCGCGTTGGTGCGCTGCGCCACCTCAACCTTCTTGAGCAGCTTCGCGTCGATGAACGGGCCCTTCTTGGTAGATCGCGACACTCGCTATCTCTCCTAGTTGTCGTAGCGCCGGCGGACGATCAGCCGGTCGCTCTGCTTCTTGCCACGCGTGCGATAGCCCAGCGTCGGCTTGCCCCACGGCGACTTCGGGGATGGATGGCCGATCGGCGACTTGCCTTCGCCACCGCCGTGCGGGTGGTCGACGGGGTTCATCGCGGAACCGCGCACCTGAGGCCGGCGGCCCTTGTGGCGAATGCGTCCCGCCTTGCCCAGCTTGATCAGCTGGTGCTCTGGGTTGCTGACCTGGCCAACCGTGGCCATGCAGTCGGCCGGAACCCGCCTCATCTCCCCGGACGGTAGGCGCAGGAGGCAGTACTTGTCTTCCTTCGCCATGAGCTGCGCCGAGTTGCCGGCGCTGCGGACAATCTGACCGCCTCGACCGACGATCAGTTCGATGTTGTGCACGACAGTGCCCGACGGCATGTTGCGCAGCGGCAGCGCATTGCCGACGCGGATTTCGGCCGTCGGCCCCGCCTGCACCATCGCACCGACCTCGAGGCCCGTGGGCGCCAGGATGTAGCGCTTCTCGCCGTCGCGGTAATGCACCAGCGCGATGCGCGCCGTGCGGTTCGGGTCGTACTCGATCGACGCCACCTTGCCGGGGACGCCCGTCTTGTCGCGCTTGAAGTCGACGATGCGCAGCTTGCGGCGCGCCCCGCCACCACGGTGCCGGACCGTGATCTTGCCGGAGTTGTTGCGCCCCGCCATTCGCTTCTTCGATACCGTGAGCGACTTCTCCGGCGTCTTCTTCGTGATCTCGCTAAACGTATAGCCGCTGGCACCGCGCACGCCGGGGGAAGTTGGTTTGTATTGTCTGATTGGCACGCTAGATTCCCTCGAACAATTCGATGTGATCGTCCGCAGAGAGCGTGACGATGGCCTTCTTCCAGTCCGGCGCCTGCGTCGGGCGGCGTCCGTTGCGACGGCCGCCGCGGTGCTTGCCCTTCATCACGATCACGTTGACACCGGTCACCGTGACCTCAAACGCCCTCTCGACCGCTTCCTTGATCTGCGGCTTGTTGGCGCGCGAATCCACCTCGAATATATACTTGTTCGCGCCGGCCAGCGCCGTGCTCTTTTCCGTCACCAGCGGCCGCAGGATCACGGCGTACGGGTTGATCGACTTATCCATGCGTCACCGCCTCTGGCTTCGGCGCCAGGCGCTTGTTAACCCGATCGCCGCCCCACAACGCTTCGGCGCGCCGCACCGCGTCTTCCGTCATCACGAGGCCTCGGTTATTCAGCAGGTCGGCCACGTTCAGGTAATCCGCCGCGAGCGCTCGCGTACCCGGCAGGTTGCGCGCGCTCAGCAAGACGTTGCGGTCAGACGTCGCCGTCACCAGCAATACCGTACGAGTCAGCTCCAACCCGCCCAGCATGTCCTTCACGGTCCGCGTCCGCGGCGCGTCCAAGTCAAGGCCGCGCACGACCTTCAACTCGCCCTCCTGGGCCTTCGACGAGAGCGCCGAACGGATCGCCAGCCGGCGTACACGCTTCGGCAACGCCTGCTTGAAGGAGCGCGGCTTCGGGCCGAAGGAGATCCCGCCGTGGCGGTGGTGCGGCGCCCGGATTGCGCCCTGACGCGACGCGCCGATGCCCTTCTGACGCCGGATCTTGCGCGTCGAACCGCGCACCTCGCCTCGCGTCTTGGTGTTTGCGCTGCCGGCGCGGCGGTTCGCCAGCTGCGCCAGGAGCGCCTGGCGCATCGCTGCCGGGTGCGGCGTCAGACCAAACACGGCATCGTCCGCGTCCATGCTGCCGACTTCCTTGCCGGTCATGTCGTAGATCGTCAGCTTCATTCCGGCTTCTCTTCCGTCTCTTCAGCCGGTTCGGCTTCGGTCTCTGCGTCAGGCGCTTCCTCAGCTGCCACCTCGGGCTCGGCGTCAGCGACGGGCGCCTCGTCGGCGACAGCCTCCGGCGCTTCTTCCGCTTCGGCTACTGCTTCCTCGGTCGCTTCGACTTCGTCCGCCACTTCTTCGGCTGCGGCCGGCGCTACCTCATCCTCGACAACCGGTGGCGCAGCGCGCTCCAGCTTCGGTTCGTTGCTGACCTTGCCCGTCTTGCGGATCCGCAGCAGGCCGTTTGTAGCGCCGGGTATCGCGCCCTCGATCAGCAGCACGTTTCGCGCCGTGTCGGTGTCGAAGACGCGCAGGTTCTTCACGGTCACGCGGTCATCCCCCATATGGCCCGCCATGTGCAGCCCCTTGCGCACGCGGCCCGGCGTCGTGCCGGAGCCGATCGAGCCCGGCGCGCGGTGGCGGTCGGACTGGCCGTGCGTCTTCGGGCCGCCGGCGAAGTGGTATCGCTTGACGCCACCCGCGAAGCCCTTACCCTTCGACCTCCCGACCACGTCGACGATTTCGCCCTCTTCGAACTGCTCGACACCCAGGGTCTGCCCCACCGTGTACTCGTTCGGGTCGTCTACGCGGACTTCCCGCAGATAGCGGAACTGGCCCAGCTGCTTCATGTGGCCCTTCAGCGCGTCATTGACCCGCTTGCGCTGGCCGAAGCCCAGCTGGATCGCGTCGTAGCCGTCCCGTTCCTGCGTCTTGATCTGCACCACGACGCACGGCCCCGCTTCGACCACGGTCACGCCACGTGCTTCGCCGCCGGCGGAGAACACCTGCGTCATACCAACTTTGCGGCCGAAAATCGCGTTCGCCATCGCTACAGCTTGATCTCGATGTCCACGCCGGCCGGCAGCTGCAGGCGCATCAACGTGTCTACAGTGCGGGACGACGGTTCCAAAATGTCGATCAGGCGCTTGTGTGTCCTGATCTCGAACTGCTCACGCGAATCTTTGTCCACAAACGGGGACTTGTTCACCGTGAACTTCTTGATTTCGGTCGGCAGCGGCACGGGGCCCGCAACCGTCACGCCGGTGCGCTCCGCCGCTTCGACAATCTGCTCGGCAGACTGGTCAAGAATGCGGTGGTCGAAAGCTTTGAGCCTGATCCTGATCTTCTGTCTTGGCATGCTTGCTCGGTGACTTTCTCCTCCGCACCCTTCCTGGGAAAGGAGCGGCTAATTAACGATGTACCTTGGGACGCGCGCCGAGCTTCTCAGCGATGTGCGCCGGTACGACCTCGTATTGATCGAACTCCATGGTGTGCGTCGCCCGCCCCTGGGTCAGTGAACGCAGTTCTGTAGTGTAGCCGAAGGTTTCCGCTAGCGGAATCTGGCAGCGGATAATCTGCAACGTCCCGAACGATTCGACGTCCAATACGTGCCCGCGGCGCGCGTTGATGTCACCCAGCACGTCGCCGAAGAACTGCTCCGGCACGCGGACTTCGCCCTTCATGATCGGTTCAAGCAAGACCGGCTCCGCCTGGTGCATCGCCTTGCGCATGCCCTCGATGCCGGCCATGCGGAACGCCATCTCCGACGAGTCGACTGTATGAGTCGAACCGTCGATCAGCCTTACGAGAACGTCGACAACCGGGTAGCCACCCAGTGGCCCGTTCTCCAGCGCTGACTTGACACCGTCTTCCGTCGGTCCCACGAACTCGCGCGGCACGGCGCCGCCGACGATCTTGTTCTCGAACAGGAAGCCGGCCCCGCGTTCACGCGGCTCGACCTCGAGCTTGACGACACCGTACTGGCCGTGACCGCCGGTCTGGCGCACGTGACGCCCCTCGGCCACGGTGGCGCGGGTGAGTGCCTCACGGTAAGCCACCTGGGGGCGGCCCACGTTGGCGTTCACGCTGAACTCGCGCAGCATTCGGTCGACCAGCACCTCCAGGTGCAGTTCGCCCATGCCGGAGATCAACGTCTGTCCCGTCTCTTCGTCAAACCGAATCCGGAACGTCGGGTCCTCTTCCGCCAACTTGTTCAAAGCCTCGCCCATCTTGTCCTGGTCGTTCTTCGACTTGGGCTCGATGGCGATCGAGATCACCGGCTCCGGGAATTTGATCGGCTCCAGCAGCATCGGCTTCGCCGGGTCGGACAGCGTGTCGCCGGTCAGCGTGCTCTTCAGGCCTACCGCCGCGACGATGTCGCCCGCGAACACCTCCGTGACCTCTTCTTGCTTGTTGGCGTGCATGCGCACCAGGCGCCCGAAGCGCTCCATCTGGTCGCGGCTCGTGTTCAGCACCTGCATGCCGCTCGTGGCCTTGCCCGAGTAGATGCGTAGATATGCCAGACGGCCGATGTACTGATCCGTCACGATCTTGAACACCAACGCGCTCAGCGGCTCGTCCGCGTCTGTCATGCGCTCGACCGGCTCGCCCGTCTTCGGGTCCGTACCGGAGATAGCCGGGACGTCGATCGGCGAGGGCAGGTAGTCGATAACCGCGTCCAGCATCAGGCGCGTGCCACGGTTACGTAGCGCCGTGCCACACAGGACAGGCGTGATTTGACCTTCCAGCGTGGCGCGTCGCAACGCCTTTTTCAGCTCCAGCGCGGTCACCTCATGACCTTCGATGTACGAGATCATGAGTTGCTCGTCGACCTCGCCCACCTTTTCCAGCAATCGGTCGCGGGCGCGCTCGTACGCCTCCTGCATCTCGGGCGGGATCTCGCGGGACTCGGGCGGGTCGTCACGTTCGCCCGTGAAGAAGACCGCTTTCTGCTCCACCAGGTCGATCACGCCGACGAAGTCGGCCTCGGCGCCCCACGGTATCTGGATCGGCACGGGCCTCGCATCCAGGCGCTCCGCGATCATGTCGACGGTGCGCCAGAAGTCTGCGCCCGTGCGGTCCATCTTGTTGACGAAGCAGATGCGCGGCACGCTGTAGCGGTCGGCCTGACGCCATACCGTCTCGGACTGCGGCTCAACGCCGGCGACCGCGTCGAACACCACGACGCCGCCGTCCAGCACGCGCAAACTGCGCTCCACCTCGACCGTGAAGTCAACATGGCCGGGCGTGTCGATGATGTTGATCTGGTGACCCTTCCACTCCGCAGTGGTTGCGGCGGACGTGATGGTGATACCGCGCTCGCGCTCCTGGGCCATCCAGTCCATCACGGCGGTGCCGTCGTGCACCTCACCGATCTTGTAGGTTCGGCCCGTGTAGTAGAGCACGCGCTCGGTCACGGTGGTCTTCCCGGCATCGATGTGAGCGATGATGCCGATGTTGCGTACGTTTTCGATGTTCGAGGGACGGGGCATAGCTAGTTACCAACGGTAATGGACGAAAGCGCGGTTCGCTTCGGCCATACGGTGTGTGTCCTCGCGACGCTTTACGGTAGCGCCCTGACCGGAAGAAGCGTCCATCAATTCACCCGCCAGCTTTTCGGCCATCGAACGTCCGCGGCGGGCTCGCGCCGATCGGACCAGCCAGCGCATCGCCAGTGAGATGCGGCGCTCGGCTCGAATGTCGACGGGTACCTGGTACGTCGCGCCACCAACGCGGCGAGGCTTCACCTCAACCGCCGGCGTCGCGTTGCGCAGCGCCTGGTCGAACACGTCGATCGCCGGGCGGCCGCTCTGCTCCTCCATCGTCCCCAGCGCCTGGTAGACGATACGCTCAGCGGTGCTCTTCTTACCGTCGAGCATCACCTTGTTGATGAACATCTGGAGCATCCGGGAGTTGTACTTGCCATCCGCCGGGATGTCGCGCCGATCAGCCTTGCCACGCCGGGCCATGACTACGCGTCCTTCCTGGCGCCGTACTTGCTACGGCCACGCCGCCGGCCCGCCACGCCCGACGAGTCGAGCGCACCGCGGATGATGTGGTAGCGCACGCCGGGCAGGTCCTTGACCCGGCCGCCCCGGATCAGCACCACGGAGTGCTCCTGCAGGCTGTGGCCCTCGCCCGGGATGTAGGCCGTGACCTCCATGCCGTTGGTCAAACGGACGCGCGCGATCTTGCGCAGCGCGGAGTTCGGCTTCTTGGGAGTCATCGTGCGCACCTGCACGCAGACACCACGCTTCTGCGGCGAACCTTTGGTCCACTGCGTGGTGTTGTGCAGCGCGTTGTAGCGCCAGCGCAGCGCGGGCGCCTTGGTTTTCCGAGTCGGGACCTTGCGTCCCTTGGACACAAGCTGATTAATCGTCGGCAAGCCCGTGCTCCCTTTCTTCTCTAAATTCCCTGTTTTGACCACACCCATCGCCGCCCGCAGGCAAGCGCATAGGCCGGTTGCCCTATTGCTGAGCCAGTCGACCTCTCCAAGGCGGAGTCCTTCTCTTGGGAAGGAGCGATCGACCGTGGTCACTTTCAGGTCAAACGACCTAACGACCTGTGGTCACAGGGGGTGCCAAAAATAGACACTACAGATTCGGCGCGAGTGTGTCAACTGAGACGACCTAGTCCAGCCCTCCCGCCGCCACGTAACGATCATGATGCGTCTGCCAGCGCCCCATGTGCCACGACTCCGGCCTGCCGTCGACCGCCAGCTCCAGCAGGTCCAGCAGCGTGTGCCAGCCCGCCAGCGATTTGTAGCGAAATTCGCCCCAGCTCTTCGCCGGGTGGACGTGCCTGAACACAAGCCGTGTCCCGCCCGCCGATTCCGACAGCTCGTACCGCACCGTGCCGCCGGTCCACTCCGCCGAGTCCCATGTGTACTCGATGGCGTTTGGCTCTTCCAGCGTCAGGATCACCCCCGCGATGCCCTGGCCACCGACCTCGAGTAGCCGGTAGCGACCGCCTACGCGCAACTCGACATCCGCAACGCCCAGCCACTCTTCGATGCGGTCGGGCTCCGTCAGCAACGCCCACACGTCCTCGATCGGCGCGCTGTAAACGCGATCGAAGCGTAGCTCGTAGCCGTCGGCGACCTCGCGTACCGCGCCGTCGCTTGCGTTGGTACCGTTTGTCATGCGCCTGTTCTGTTTAGCGCACGCGCCCCCTGAGCGCAAGGAACGCCGCGCCGATGCTGACGCCGGACCACACCGTGATCGTCAGTATCGAGACGCCGATGTCGCCCGCGTCCCAGCCCTCCATCGAAAGCGACCGCAGGCCCTGCAGCACGTAGGTCATCGGGTTCACCGTCGCCGCCGTGCTCAGCCAGCCGGACAGCGCCTCCTTCGGCGCGAACATCGTCGTCAGGAACATGAAGGGCATGAACAGGAACCACATGCTCTGCGTCGCCTGCGCGTTCCCCGTTCGCAGCGCCATCGTGAAGCCGATGCCGGAATACGCCAGCCCGAAGCAGCTCGCCAGCGCCACCATGACGATTGCGCCAGGCACGCCCGTTTCGAAGTGCAAGCCCGCCGCTACCGCGACCAGCAGCACGATGAACGCCTGCGCCATGATCCGGAAGAAGTCCGCCATCATCGCGCCGACCAGCAGCGACAGGCGGTTCGCCGGCGTCAGCAGCAGCTTGTCGAAGTAGCCGCTTTCTATGTCTGCGACCATGTTGAGTCCGGCGCTGCCTCCTTGCACCGCGAAGATCAGCGACATCGGCAGCAAGAAGCCTTCCCAGTTCTCCAGCCCCGCCGCATTCGCGAAGCCCTTCAGCGACCCGAGCATGATGAAGTAGAAAAAGATCGGCACCACCAGGTTCGGCAGCAGGTACATCGGCGTGCGCACGGCCAGCCGGATCTCGCGCGATGCCAGTAGCGCCGTCGCCCT
>DASTLN010000296.1:0-7654 GCA_035714925.1 Dehalococcoidia bacterium
GCTAGAGGCTGCAAGGATACGATGCTAGTATCCCCGGGAGGTTCGACGTCTCATGGGCGCTAAGTTCGTCGCAGCCATCATCGGCGTCATCATCCTGGTCGTTCTGGCCCAGACCTTCATATTCGGTGGCGACGACGGCTCGCCTTCGGTCAACAACCCCGGCTCAATTCCCACCGCGACGCCGCCCGTCAATCAGGAGCAGCCCGTGCTCCTCGGTCAGGGCGACGCCGACGGCGGTAACAGCGGCGCCTCATCCAGCAGCGCTCAATCGACCTACACGGTGCAGTCCGGCGATACGCTCGGCGGCATCGCTTCGCAGCTTGGCGTCGCTCCCGAGGACCAGGCCGCGTGGGTTGCCGAGGTCCTTGAGCTCAATGGCATGGCCGACGCCCGTCAGCTGCAAGCTGGGCAGGAACTGATCCTCCCCGGCGTGCCGCAATCGACCTCATCCAACGACGCTCCGACGCCAACACCCGAAACGCAATCGACGACGGAGACACAAGCGACGCCACCGCCATCGGCGACCGGGACGCTGCCAACCGCCACACCCGGCAGCGGCGCGGTCGGCATCTATGTCGTCGCCGACGGCGACTACCCCTACCTCATCGCGCTCAAGCACTGCGTCGATGACCCGGACGCCTGGGTCGAAGAGCTGCTCGACATCAACGCCGTCGATGCGAGCTCGCTCTCGATCGGGCAGGAGCTCGACCTGCCGCCCGGCACGCCCCCCTTCTGCGGCGACGAAGGCACCGGAGCCGGCGACACCGCCGCCGACGACGACACCTAGTCGCGTCCTCCATCCTTTTGTTGTCCGCGATTCTAGGCCGGTGCTAGGATTAGCCAGCTTTACCCGCCGCCGAGGGGTTCGAAGGCGGCTTCACGAGAGGTTCTTTGAGCATCGAGCAGCGACTTGAGGACCTGAACCGCCGCAAGGAACAGGCCGCGCAAGGTGGTGGTCAACGCCGCATTCAGGCCCAGCACGATCGCGGCAAGTTCACCGCCCGTGAGCGCATCAACATGCTCGCTGACCAGGGCAGTTTCGAGGAGTTCGACTCCCTCGTCACGCATCGCGCCACCGACTTCGGTATCGACCAGCAGCAGTACCCCGGCGACTCCGTGGTCACCGGCTTCGCCAAGGTCGAAGGACGCCCCGTCTGCATCTTCGCCCAGGACTTCACCGTAATCGGCGGCAGCGTGTCCGAGGTCGCGGCGGAGAAGATCTGCAAGATCATGGACCTCGCGGTCAAGACCGGCGTGCCGATTATTGGCATCAACGATGGCGGCGGCGCCCGGCTGCAGGAAGGCGTCACCAGCCTCAAGGGTTACGGCGAAATCTTCCGCCGCAACGTCCGCGCCTCGGGCGTTGTCCCCCAGATCTCGCTGATCATGGGCCCCACCGCCGGCGGCGCCGTCTACTCCCCTTCGATCACCGACTACGTCTTCATGGTCCAGGACCACAGCTACATGTTTATCACCGGCCCCGACGTGGTGAAGGCCGTGACGATGGAGGAAGTCACGGACGAAGACCTCGGTGGCGCCAGCGTGCACGCCACGCGCTCCGGTGTCGCCCACTTCGCCATCGACACCGAGGAGAACTGCATCAACGAGGTGCGCCGCCTCGTCGGCTACCTGCCGCTGAACAACATGGACGACCCGCCCGTCGTCGAGATGGGCGACGACCCGCGGCGCCGCGACGAAGAAATGCTGACCATCCTGCCCGAGAACGAGTCGCAGCCCTATGACGTCCGCGAGGTCATCTACCGCGTCGTCGACAGCGCTGACTTCATGGAAGTGCACGCCGACTACGCCCAGAACATCGTCGTCGGCCTGGCGCGGATGGCCGGCCGCACCGTCGGCGTCGTCGCGAACCAGCCGCTCTACCTTGCGGGCACGCTGGACATCGCCGCGTCGCTCAAGGCGGCGCGTTTCGTCCGCTTCTGCGACTGCTTCAACATCCCGATCGTCACCTTCGCCGACGTCAGCGGTTACCTGCCCGGCACGGCGCAGGAGCACGGCGGCATCATCACCCACGGCGCCAAGCTGGTGTACGCCTACGCCGAGGCCACCGTCCCGAAGGTGACCTGCATCCTGCGCAAGGCCTTCGGCGGCGCCTATATCGCCATGGGCTCAAAACACCTCGGCGGCGACGTTAACCTGGCCTGGCCCACGGGCTCGATAGCCGTCACGGGCCCGGACGCGGCCGTCGGCATCGTCTTCCGCTCGCAGCTCGAGCTTGCGCCGGACAGCCGTGCTCAGCTGATCTCCGACTACCAGGAGCGCTTCGCCAACCCCTACGTCACGGCCTCACGCGGCTACATCGACGACGTCATCGACCCCCGTGATACGCGCTTCAAGATCATCCGCAACCTGGAGATGCTCGCAAACAAGGCGGAGCGCCTGCCCAACAAGAAGCACGGCAACATCCCCCTCTAGCCCCTACTTTGACAGCCTTCCGCCTGCCCGTGCTGCCGCCGCGTCATCCGCACGACCGCGAGATCCTGCGGCTCGCCGTGCCGGCGTTCGGCGCGCTGGTCGCCGAGCCGCTGTTCCTGCTGGCCGACTCCGCAATCGTCGGCAACCTCGGCACCCCCCAACTCGCCGGGCTCGCAATCGCCGCGACAGTCCTGGCTACGGCCGTCCACCTCTGCATCTTCCTCGCCTACGGCACCACCGCCGCGGTAGCTCGCAGCCTCGGCGCCGGCGACCTCCGCGGCGCGCTGCGTCTCGGCATCGACGGGCTCTGGCTGGCGCTGCTCCTGGGCGTATTTCTTGGCGTCATCGGCATCGTCTCTGCCAGCTTCGTCAGCGGCTGGTTCACCGACGACAGCGCGGTAGCCGGCTACTCCACCACCTATCTGCGCATCAGCATGTTCGGCTTGCCCGGGATGCTTGGCGTGCTGGCCATGACCGGGATATTGCGGGGCCTGCAGGACACCGCAACGCCGCTCAAGGTCGCCGTCGCCGCCAACCTCGGCAACGTCCTCCTCGATTACGTGCTCGTCTATCCGCTTGGCATGGGGATCGGCGGGTCAGCTCTCGCCACGATCATCGCTCAATGGTTGTCGCTCGCCGTCTACATGGCCGTCGTGCTCAAGGCGGTACGCCTCGAAGGCGTCTCGCTGGCGCTCTCCTGGACCGGCGTGACTCGCAGCTTTCGAGCCTCGTCGCCACTGCTCATCCGTAATCTGTCGATGCGGACCGTCGTCATCGTCTCGACCGCCGTGGCGGCGCGCATTGGCAGCCCGGAACTCGCAGCGCATCAGGTGGCGTTCACCGTCTGGACCACGCTTTCGCTCGGCCTCGACGCCGTAGCCATCGCCGGGCAGGCAATCATCGGGCGCCTCCTCGGCGCTGCGGATGCGGTGGGCGCGCGGGCGGCCGTGCGACGCATGGTTGAACTGTCGATTGGCCTGGGCGTCGTCCTCGGTCTCCTGATCTTCGCCGGCCGTGACCTCATCCCGCCGATATTCAGCGCCGACCCGGAGGTCCGCCGCTTGCTCAGCGATGCACTGCTGATCATCGCGCTGGTGCAGCCCGTGGCGGGCTGGGTCTTCGCGCTGGACGGCATCTTGATCGGCGCCGGCGATAATCGCTACATCGCCGCAGCGCAGGCTGTAACGGTCGCCGTCTTCGTGCCGCTCGCGATCGGCGTCCTCGTCTTCGACCTCGGGCTGACCGGCCTCTGGTGGGCACTCGCCGGCTGGCTGCTGGTCCGCTTCGTCCTGATGCTGCGACGTCAGCTCAGCGGCACCTGGGCCGTCGAAGGCGCCACCCGGCCCTGACGCTAGAGTCCGCCAACCACCTCACCTATACTGAGCAGGTCAGGCTCTCGCAGGCTTAGCCCGGGCCCAACGGGTCGCATAGCGACAGTCGCGGGCGAGACCCCGGCCTGAAACCCCGCCGCCGCTAGTAAAGGGCCCATCCAGTCAACAGTCCTTCTCCGAAGGACGAAAGGAGACGAAGATGGCTCCATCCCTGGACAGCTACGGCTCGCGCGCCACCCTCGACGTCGGCGGACGCTCGTTCACCTACTACAGCCTGCCCTTCCTGGAGGGCCGTCTCGGCCGGGTCTCCCGCCTCCCGTTCTCGCTACGCATCCTGCTCGAAAACCTGGTGCGCAACGAGGATGGCATCACCGTCACCCAGGACGACGTCGCGACGCTGGCCGCCTGGGACCCAAAAAACGTCGGCGAAAACGAGATCGCCTTCCACCCCGCCCGGGTACTGATGCAGGACCTCACCGGCGTCCCCGCCATCGTCGACCTCGCCGCGATGCGCGACGCGATGGTCGCCCTCGGCGGTGACCCAAGCCGAATCAACCCGCTTTCTCCTGCCGAGCTCGTCATCGACCACTCGGTGCAGGTCGACGAGTTCGGCACCCCGGGCGCCTTCGCGCGCAACGCGGCGCTGGAGCTGGAGCGAAACCGCGAGCGTTACGGCCTCCTGCGCTGGGGCCAATCAGCGCTGGCTAACTTCAAGGTCGTCCCGCCGGACACCGGCATCGTGCACCAGGTCAACCTCGAGTGCCTCGCCCGCGTCGTGTTCCAGGAGGAACGCGACGGTGTCTTGCTGTCCTACCCTGACACGGTCATCGGCACCGACTCGCACACCACGATGATCAACGGCCTCGGCGTCCTCGGTTGGGGCGTCGGCGGCATCGAGGCGGAGGCCTCCCTACTCGGCCAGCCCAGCCCGATGCTGATTCCCGAGGTCGTCGGCATGAAGCTGACCGGCCGCCTCGCCGAAGGCGCCACCGCCACGGACCTCGTCCTCACCGTGACCCAGATGCTCCGATCGCGCGGCGTCGTCGGTAAGTTCGTCGAGTTCTACGGCCCCGGGCTCACCGGGCTGCCGCTGCCCGACCGCGCCACGATCGCCAACATGGCGCCGGAGTACGGCGCCACGATGGGCTTCTTCCCGGTCGACGCCGAGACCCTCAACTACCTGCGCTTCTCCGGCCGCGAAGAGTCGCAAGTCCAGCTCGTCGAAGCCTACTGCCGCGCCCAGGGCCTCTTCCGTGAGGACTCGATGCCGGAGCCAGTCTTCAGCGACACGCTGGAGCTGGATCTGACCACCGTCGTCCCCAGCATCGCCGGACCGCGCCGGCCGCAGGACCGCATTCCGCTCACGGAGTCGAAGGAAGCCTGGCGCCGAGACCTCGGTACGCTGCTTCAGTCTTCCGCGCATCCGGACCAGGAGCGCTACAGCACCTGGCTCAGCGAGGGAGGCAGCGCCGCGCAACCTGAAGGCGCCGCCGCCTCCGGCGACGCCGACCGCGATCCCTTCAAGTCGGTCACCGTCGACGGAGACAACGGTTACGTCCTCGGTCATGGCGCCGTCGTCATCGCCGCGATAACGAGCTGCACCAACACCAGCAACCCGCAGGTGCTGATGGCGGCGGGCCTGCTGGCGCGAAACGCTGTCCAGCGCGGCATCAACGTCAAGCCCTGGGTCAAGACCAGCCTCGCGCCCGGCTCCCAGGTCGTCACCGAGTACCTCACCGAAGCCGGCCTGCTGCCGTACCTCGAACAGCTTGGCTTCTACGTCGTCGGCTACGGCTGTACCACCTGCATCGGCAACTCCGGACCGTTGCCGGAGATGGTCTCGACAACGGTTGAGACCGGCGATCTCGTCGTCGCGTCGGTGCTCTCAGGCAACCGCAACTTTGAGGGACGCATCCAGTCGCAGATCAAGGCGAACTACCTCGCCTCGCCGCCCCTGGTTGTTGCTTACGCGCTCGCGGGCAGCATGGACTGCGACCTGAACAACGACCCGCTGGGCTTCGACGCTGAAGGCAAACCCGTCTACCTCAGCGAGATCTGGCCGTCTCGTATGGAGATTGAGGAGGCAATGCGCACCGGCGTCCAGTCGCAGATGTTCCGCGACAAGTACGCCGACGTCTTCGCAGGCGACGACACCTGGCGTTCGCTGGAAGTGCCCACCGGCGACCAGTTCGCCTGGGACCCCTTCTCCACCTACGTCCGCAAGCCGCCGTACTTCGACGGCATGACGCTGGAGACAACCGACCCCACCGACGTCCGCGGCGCGCGAGCCCTCGGCGTCTTCGCCGACTCCGTCACCACCGACCACATCTCACCCGCCGGCGAGATCGTGCGCCAGAGCCCGGCCGGTCACTACCTCACGGAAAATGACGTCCCCATCGCCGAATACAACACGTTCGGCGCGCGGCGCGGCAATCACGAGGTGATGGGACGCGGAACGTTCGGCAACATCCGCCTGCGCAACCGTCTCGTGCCCGGCGTCGAGGGCTGGTTCACAAAGCACCTCCCAGACGGCGAGGAGATGTCGATCTGGGACGCCTCGGAGAAGTACCAGGCGGAGGGCGTGCCGACGATCATCCTCGGCGGCAAGGAGTACGGCACCGGCTCGTCGCGCGACTGGGCCGCCAAGGGCCCGAAGATCCTCGGCGTCAAAGCGGTCATCGTCGAGAGCTTCGAACGCATCCACCGCAGCAACCTCGTCGGCATGGGCGTCCTGCCGCTGCAGTTCGAGCCCGGCCAGTCGGTCGAGAGCATCGGCCTCACCGGCGACGAGGTCTACGACATCGAAGGCATCGAGGAGGCAGGCGTGACGCCGCGCCAGCGCCTCAAAGTCACCGCGACAGCAGAGGACGGCACGCAAAAGACCTTCAACGTGATCAGCCGCATCGACACGCCGATAGAAGTCGACTACTACAAACACGACGGCATCCTGCCCTACGTATTGAGGCAGCTAGCGAGGAGCCAATGACCAACTCCCCTAACCCCCTCGTCGCCGTGATCATGGGCTCGAAGGCTGACTGGCCGGAGGTCATGTCGCACGCCGTCAAGACCCTCGATGACCTCGGAATCCCCAACGAGGCGATTGCGATGTCGGCGCACCGCACCCCCGACAAGGTCCTCGACTACGCCGCGAAGGCAGAGGAACGCGGCCTCGAAGTGATCATCGCCGGGGCCGGCGGCGCCGCTCACCTCGGTGGCGTCATCGCGGCGAAGACGCAGCTGCCGGTGCTCGCCGTCCCCATCGCCTCGACCCCGCTCAACGGCCTCGACTCCCTGCTGGCGATGGTCCAGATGCCGGGTGGCATACCCGTCGCGACGCTGGCCATCGGACGGCCCGGTGCGGTCAACGCGGCCCTCTTCGCCGCCGCCATCCTCGCGCTCAAGCACGATGACATTCGTGAGAAGCTGCGCGCTTACCGCGCCCGCCAGACCCAGAACGTCCTCGACAACCCGGATCCGCGGGTGTAGCAATCCACGGAGAGAAGGCTGCGATGCCAACCCAGGTCTTTGTTCAAATCGATGGGGTCGTCAACCACAGACACCATGGCATCAAGGGGGGGCATGACCCTGCGACAGAGCACCGGCTCGCCTCACTCCATGACGACCAAGATGCAGATCACCCAACCAACTACGCGTTTTTGACCACGAAGGAGAGGAGCCAGTATCGGAGGACCCTTGCAGGCGAAAGCTTCTATTACATCTATGATCGTGCCAAGAAGGAGAATCCTCAGCGCTCTTTGCCGGCCTTGAGAAGAGAAGCGGCGAAGCGAAGGTTGAAGGCTTTCCGATGAGGATCGACGGCCTCATCCTCGGCGTAGACCTCGATGGCGTCTGCGCCGACTTCTACAGCCGCATGCGCGAAATCGCCGCCG
>DASTLN010000297.1:0-10742 GCA_035714925.1 Dehalococcoidia bacterium
GGCGCGCTGGTGAAGTGCGCCAGTCCACCGCCGAGAAGACCGCCCAGCGGCATCATGCCCTGGCTCAGCATGTAAATGCCCATGACCCGCCCGCGCAGCTCGTCTGGGACGATGATCTGAAGGATCGTCTGGTTTGTCGTCAGGTAAACCATCTGGGCCGCGCCGGTCACCGCCAGGAACACCAGCCCCAGTTCGTATGACTTCGTCTGCGAGAACGCCACCAACGCGATCCCCAGTAAGAGGATCGCGGCCAACATAACCATGCCGCGCCGCTCCACGTTGCTCAGCGAGGCCAGCGTGAGGGTGCCGATCACGGCGCCGACGCCCACCGCTGAACCCATCACACCGAAGGCTCCGGCATCTCTCCCGTAGACGTCTGTTGCGAAGACGGGCATCAGCGCCATGTAGGGAAAGGCGAGAATTGTCGGCACGAATGCCAGCATCAGCTGCGTCCGCAACGTGCGATTCGAGAGGACGTAGCGGAGGCCCTCTTTCAGATTCTCTCCGACCGAAGCTGTCGCCGCCCGGGTCACAGATGGGACCACCATGGGTAGCACCATCATGAATACGCCTACGTACGCCAGAGTCTGCAGCCCAAAGTTCTCGGCCCGGCCGACGTTGGCCAGAATCAGTCCCGCCAGCGCCGGTCCCAGGATGCGCGTGATGTTGAAGCCGGCAGACTGCAGCGCCAGCGCGTTCATCAGGTCGTGCTTCGGCACCAGGTTTGGCACGATTGACTGGCGTACCGGGTTGTTAAAGGCCCAGACGACTCCTGTCAGCAGCATGAAGGCGAACAGGTGCCACACCTGCAGCACGCCGGCGAGGATGATCGCCATCATCGCTGCGGAGGAGAAGAAGGCGAGGATCGCTGTGCTTTGTAGCAGCCACTTGCGGTTGACACGGTCTGCGGCAACGCCGCCTATGGGCGCCAGAAGTAGTAGGGGTAGCGCTCGGAATCCGTTGATCGAACCCAGCAAGAATTCGTTGCCGGTTAGCTCCCAGACCAGCCAACCCACCGTGATCTGCTGGAACCACTGACCGGCGCTGGTGAATAGCGTGCTGGTCCAGAGCAGGCGGAAATCGCGGTACTTCAGGGAACGGAAGGTTCCGCCGCCGAATCTCGATGCCGGGCGGTTTTCCGCTACCTCGATGGCATCGGAGTTGGGTTCACTAGCTGCGGCTTCAGTCAAGCATGTTTACCCGGAAACTTAACGCTTACGGAAGGGTACTGGCTGCCAGCATAGCAGAACCGTCTAAAAGGCGCGAAAAGTGGTCCTCGTGCGTGGGACACGTATTACTATGAATGCAGCTCCCATCAAGAAAAGGAGGAGCAGGAATGACGGTCGAGCCCCTGATTCTTGCGGTTGACGACGAGGCTGGTATTCTCCGTCTCATCCGCCTGGAACTCTCAGAGCAAGGCTTTCGCGTGGTCGTCGCCAGCGACGGCGAGGAAGCAGTTCGCACTTTCGAGCAGCAGCGCCCCGACGTGGTTGTACTCGACATAATGTTGCCAGACATGAGCGGTCTTGAAGTCATGCGCCGCCTCCGCGAGCGCTCCAATACGCCGATCATCCTGCTCACGGCTCGTGACCACGACGAAGATAAGGTCCGCGGCCTCGAGCTCGGCGCCGACGACTACGTTGTCAAGCCTTTCAACCCTCAGGAGCTGACGGCACGTGTCCGCGCCGTCATGCGCCGCGCCGTCCGTGAGTCCATTGGCGACAGCGTCGTCGTCGCTGGCGACGTCGAGATCGACCTCGACAAACGCCTCGTGACCAAGGCGGGGGAGGCCGTTTCGTTGACACGCACGGAGTGGATGCTGTTGCAGCACCTCGCCAGCAACGCGGGCCGGGTCATGCTTAACACAGAGCTCCTCAGCAAGGTGTGGGGCCCGGAATACATCGATGACCTGCAGTATCTGCGCGTCTGGATTTCCCGCCTGCGCAGCAAGCTCGAGACCGACCACGCTCAGCCCAGCGTCATCAAGACGCTGCAGGGTATTGGCTATCTCCTGGATGTGGAAGGCAGGCTGTCCGAGGAGCCGTCGGCCCAATCTTCCACCGCGGGATAGGCTTCTTCGGCTCATCTGACATCGTCTCTGCAGCCCGTCAGTAAGCCGGGATTGATCAAATCGCCCTCGGTTTGACTATTGCCCACAAGCGCTCTGCGCACTACTGTGCCCCTTGCGACATCTCGAATCGTGAGTAAACGGCACCGGCTGTGGCCGCGACACAACGCCGCGACAATCAACTTCGTTCGCTTGCCCAAAGACTCGAGAACCACCGCGGGGCACAATGTCGCAAAGTCCCGCACCTTGGCCCGCCCTACGCCCCATCGCCTCGGCGCGATTTTGAAAGGAGCGCTTCTAGATGACGACGACCTTCCAGAGCAGCCCGAAATTCCTCTGGACCAGCGAAAGCGTGACCGAAGGCCACCCCGACAAGGTCTGCGACCAGATCTCTGACGCAGTCCTCGACTGGAGCCTGAGCCAGACACCCATGGCCCGTGTCGCTTGCGAATCCAGCATCAAGTCCGACGAAAACGATGACTTCGTCTGGGTCTACGGCGAGGTCACTCCTCTGCCGCCGCCGGAAGTCGTCGACCAGCTTGTGCGCCAGGTCCTTACTGACATCGGCTACACAGACCGCTCCTACGGCACGAGCGCCGAGTCCGTGCAGGTCAACGTCCACCTTAGCGGCCAGTCCGCCGACATTGCGCTCGGCGTCGACAAGGCGCTCGAGGCCAAGGCCGGTTCGCTCGAAGACGACCTCGACACCGGCGCCGGGGATCAGGGCATGATGGTCGGTTTCGCCTGCGACGAGACACCGGAGTTCATGCCGGCAGCCATCGCTTACGCGCACCGCCTCACGCGCCGTCTCGCCGAAGTCCGCAAGAACGGCACCCTGCCCTGGCTGCGGCCTGACGGCAAGAGCCAGGTCACAGTCGAGTACCACAACGGCAAGCTCGCCCGCATCGATGCCGTCGTCATCTCCACACAGCACGCCCCCGAAGTTAGCCAGGAAGAGATCGCTGCTGAGGTCCGCAGGCATGTCATCGACCCGGTGATCCCGGCCTCGCTGATGGACGCGGACACAAAGTTCTACATCAACCCCACCGGGCGCTTCGTTATCGGAGGCCCCTTTGGCGACTCCGGCCTCACCGGCCGCAAGATCATCGTCGACACCTACGGCGGCTTTGCCCGTCACGGTGGCGGCGCCTTCAGCGGCAAGGACCCGACGAAGGTCGACCGTTCAGCCGCCTACGGCGCGCGCTGGGTCGCCAAGAACGTCGTCGCCGCCGGCCTCGCCAGCCAATGCGAGCTGCAGCTCGCCTACGCAATCGGCGTTGCGCGACCGATGAGCGTCACAGTCGAGTGCTTCGGCACGGAAAAGGTTTCGACGGATAAGATTGAAGCCGCCATCAACAAGGTCTTCGACCTGCGGCCCGCCGCGATCATCCGCGACCTTGACCTGCGCCGCCCGATCTACCGCCAGACGGCGTCCTACGGCCACTTCGGTCGCACGGACCTCGACGTCCCGTGGGAGCAGACGGACCGCGTCAACGAGTTGAAGGCGGCCATCGGCTGAAGCATAAGAGGAAGCCTCGGAGCAGTCCCGCTTGAGGCCCGTCTTTAGTGGGGTCTCGGGGCAACGCCCCGGCTTTAGTGATAAAATCAAAAGGCTGAGGAGCGCTGCGGTCCTCTTAGTGACGGATCAGGCTCAGCTACACAAAACGGCGCTCGCATCGGAACGGTGCGGGCGCCGTCTTTTTTGCCCGCCAAGCTCCGCCTGCGCGTCAGGCTGAAGTAGAGGAGTCATCCCCAATATGCCAGTAGCCAAAGAACATCGCGTTGCAGATATCGGCCTCGCCGGTTTCGGACGCAAAGAAATCTCGATCGCCGAAGTCGAAATGCCAGCTCTCATGGCTATCCGCGAGGAGTACGCCAAGACCCAGCCGCTGAAAGGCGCCCGCATCGCCGGTTCACTGCACATGACGATTCAGACCGCGGTGCTGATCGAGACGCTGACGGCGCTCGGCGCTGACGTGCGCTGGGCCTCGTGCAACATCTACTCCACTCAGGACCACGCCGCCGCCGCCATCGCCGAGTCCGGCACGCCTGTTTTCGCCTACAAAGGCGAGTCGATGGAGGAATACTGGGAGTTCACCCACCGCATCTTCGACTTCGACGGCAAGGGCCCCAACATGATCCTGGACGACGGCGGCGACGCCACGCTGCTCATGCACCTGGGCTCCGATGCCGAGAAGGACGCTTCTGTCCTCGACAACCCGAAGAGTGAGGAAGAAATCGCCCTCTTCGCCGCGATCAAGAAGCGCCTGGCCGAGCAGCCCGGCTGGTACTCCAGGATGGCGGCTGAAATCAAGGGCGTCAGCGAAGAGACCACCACCGGCGTGCACCGCCTCTACCAGATGGCCAACGAGGAGCGCCTGCTCTTCCCCGCCATTAACGTCAACGACTCCGTGACCAAGTCCAAATTCGACAACATCTACGGCATCCGTGAATCGCTCATGGATGGCATCAAGCGCGGCACCGACGTCATGATCGCCGGCAAGATCGCGCTGGTCGCTGGCTTCGGCGACGTCGGTAAGGGTTCGGCCCAGGCGATGCGGTCACTACAAGCCCAGGTCTGGGTGACGGAGATTGACCCCATCTGTGCCCTGCAGGCGGCGATGGACGGCTATCGGGTCGTCACCATGGAATACGCCGCGGACAAAGCCGATATCTTCGTCACGACGACTGGCAACTTCAACGTCATTCGCCACGAGCACATGGTGAAGATGAAGCACAACGCAATCGTCTGCAACATCGGTCACTTCGACAACGAGATCGACATCGCCAGCCTGAAGCAGTATGAGTGGGAGAACATCAAACCTCAGGTTGACCACGTCATCTTCCCGGACGGCAAGCGCATCATCCTGCTGTCCGAAGGCCGGCTAGTCAATCTCGGAAACGCCACGGGCCACCCGTCCTTCGTCATGAGCTCCTCCTTCGCCAACCAGGTTCTGGCGCAGATCGAGCTCTTCACCAAGACGGACCAGTACCCCACCGGCGTCTACGTGCTGCCCAAGGAGCTCGACGAGAAGGTCGCACGTCTACAGCTCACCAGCCTCGACGTTGAACTCACCGAGCTGACGCCGGAGCAGGCAGCCTACATCGGCGTACCGCAGCAGGGTCCCTACAAGGCGGATCACTACCGCTACTAGGAGGAACGTACACACCAACTCTTGCTGAGGAGCGCTGCGGCCCTCCGTCGCGGAGGTGTCAGGCTCAGCTGAAACCGAACGGCGCTCGCATCGACACGGTGCGGGCGCCGTTTGCTTTCCGCCCGCATCGTCGAGGAAGGAGCACCCCAAATGACCACACCTCTCGACGACGAAACCCCGCTTCAAGGCTTCATTCGTGCCATACCCAAGGTTGAGCTGCACGTCCACCTCGGCGGCACGATTCAGCCGGAGACCTTACTCATGCTTGCGAAGCGCAACAGCGTCGAATTGCCCGCCGATACCATCGAAGGCATTCGCGACTGGTACGGCTTCCGGGACTTCAATCACTTCATTGAGGTCTACATGACGGTCTCCCGCTGCCTCTGCACGGCTGATGATGTCGAGCTGATAACGCGCGAGTTCTTGCGTGGACAGGCAGAGCAGAACGTCCGCTACACGGAGATCACCTATGGCGGCTTCCGATTAGCAACCGAGCGTGGCGTCCCGTTCGGTGAGCAACTTGCAGCGATCAACCGGGCGAACGACTGGGCCAGAACCGAGCTCGGTGTTTCGCTGGGCATAATTGCCGAGATCGGCAGGCTGCTTGAGCCGGAGCAAGGTCTGCAGGTTGCAGGCTGGGCCGTTGAGGGCATGCAGCAGGGCGTGATCGCACTCGGGCTCGGCGGTGCCGAGGCCGACCATCCGCCAGCTAAGTTCCGCAAAGCCTTCGCCCGCGCCCGCGAGGCCGGATTGCCGGCGGTGCCGCACGCCGGTGAGGTCGTCGGCGCGGAAGGCATCTGGGATGCACTGCGAGAGACCAACCCCGCGCGTATCGAGCACGGTGTGCGCTGCCTCGAAGACCCAGCCCTCGTTTCTGAGCTACGCGACCGCCAGATACCACTCGATGTCTGTCCCGGCAGCAACGTGGCGCTCGGTGTCGTACCCAGCATCGAAGAGCACCCGCTACCGCGTCTCATCGAGGCGGGCCTGCATGTGACGCTGAACTCGGACGATCCGCCGATGTTCGACACCACGCTCACGGATGAGTACCTGACCTGCGCTCGGACCTTCGGCTGGGACGCCGATAGTGTCCAGCGCATCGCGATAGACGGCGCGCGGGCCTCCCTGCTCCCTCCTGTGCAGAAGGCGGCGCTGGTCAGCGAGTCCGAGACGTCGATCGCAGCATTGCGCGAACAGTTTGAGGTCTGATCTCGGGCGCATTTGATTCATGCGTGCCTCAAGTTCTCCAGCATGTTAAAACTGACGCGCACGAACAAATCAGGAGGGGGATTCAGATGGGATTCAAATATCGCGCCGACCATGTCGGCAGCTTCCTGCGCCCGCAGGAGGTCCTCGACGCACGCACCAACGGAGCGTCAGCAACCGACCTTCGAGCCCTTGAAGAGAAGCACATCCTGCGCTTCATCGACAAGCAGAAGGAGTTGGGTTTCAAGATCTTCACCGATGGAGAGGTGTCTCGCCGCACCTTCATGTCCGACTTCAACGAAGCAACATCCGGCTGGGACGAGGAGCAGGGCGTCAACCGCATGTGGGCCGGTGGTACCGGTTCGCACGCCAGCACCATGCGCGTCTCGGGCATCATTCAGGAGAAGATCGGCCAGACCAAGCGTCTCGCCAAGCATGAGGTCGACTTCATGAAGGCGCACAGTCCCGGCGACATCAAGATCACCTTGCCGACACCGAACCAGTTCCCGGCCATCGCCTGGAAGAAGGAGATCTCCGGCAAGGTCTACCCCACGTACTCCGACTTCCTCTGGGACTGCGTGCCCATCGTCCGTTCGGAGATTCAGGCGCTCTGTGATGAGGGCGTCAAGTACATCCAGATTGACGCGCCGCGCTACTCCTACTACATCGACCCGAAATGGCGCGACTACGTCAAGAATGAAATGGGCAAGGACCCCGAAGAGGCGCTGGACGAGGCCATCGCGGTCGATAATGCCATCCTGGAGGGCGCGAAGCGGGACGGCGTCGTCATCTGCATTCACCTCTGCCGCGGCAACAACCGCAGCGAGTGGTACGCCGAAGGCGGCTACGACCCCATCGCGGAAAAGCTGTTCAACCAGCTCAACGTCGATGCGTTCTCGCTGGAATACGAGAACGAGCGCTCCGGCAGCTTCGAACCGCTGCGCTTCGTCCCGCGCAACAAGGTGGTCATCCTTGGCCTCGTGAGCAGCAAGGTCGCGGCGCTCGAGTCGGAAGATGTACTCACGCAGCGCATCGAAGAGGCCAGCAAGTACCTCCCGCTGGACAACCTGGCGCTGGAACCGCAGTGCGGCTTCGCCTCCGTCATGGAAGGCAACCTGCTAACGGAAGACGAGCAGTGGGCCAAGCTAAAGCTGGTCGTAGACGTCGCGAAGAAGGTCTGGAAGGACGCTTAAGGCTCAGCGGTTTCAACAGCCTAAGGGAGGGGCGTTCAACGCCCCTCCCTTATGACTTCGTACCCTGTGCTACGGCGCGTTGTCCGGGACCTCGCCGCGCATCTGCCGCACGATCTCATCCACTGACCAGTCTTCCTCCATGATTAGACGTGAGGGTGTCGGACCTTTGCGGCTAACGATCATCTCGGCACGTGACCGCACTCGCCATTCCTCCTGCTCGGGGTGCGTGAGGATGTAGAAGTCGTTGTTCTTGATTGCGTCCAGGACTATCTCCGCGATTTCGGCCGGTTGCTTGCCGGCCGCGACGGCCGCTGTCATGCGCTCCCGATAGCGCTTGATGCGCATCTCCTGGATGCTCGACGGCGTGGACGAGTCTTCCTGAAGCTCCTCAGGCCGGTTGCGCCAGGTCGACGTGATATTTGTCGCGACGCCGCTGGGGCAGAGCACCGAGGCGTTGATCTTCGCGTCCACCATCTGCAGGTTCTGCGACAGCCACTCGGTCATCGCAACGACGGCGTGCTTCGTGACGCCGTAGATACCCCATCCCGGCCCCAGACCCGCAATCGACGCCGTGTTGACGATATGGCCTTCCTCGCCGTGCTCCAGCATCTTCGGCACGAAGACCCGGATGCCATGCACCACGCCCCAGAAGTTGACGCCCATCATGTAGTCCCAGGCCTTCTGCGTCTCTTCCCAGATCATGCCGCGTTCGCCGCCAACACCGGCGTTGTTGCAGACGACGTGTATCTTGCCGTACGCCTCGATTGCTCGCTGCGCCAGGCTCTCAACCGACTCCTGTTTCGACACGTCCGTGTGCACGCCGAGTACGTCGTACTCCTGGTGCTGCAGCTCGATCACAGCTGCCTCAAGCGCCGGCTCTTCGACGTCTGCCAGCACGACCTTCATGCCCTCGGCGGCAAAGCGCTCCGCGAACGCGCGCCCCATCCCGCTCGCCGCCCCGGTCACAACGGCCACTTTCCCCTCGAAATCCTGCATCGGTTGTCTCCCTCTCCTATATCCGGGGGCGGCACCCGCGACGGCCCGTTCGATGAAAGCGAACGCCTTCCGGCTCAATATCCCGCGCACAAAGTGCTGCACCAGCACTCTCTCCGAACGCCGCCGATTCTAGCGCACCGTCGTGGCCGGCGGGTACGAAACTGTAATGCCCTGCCCCCTGAATCGGCCTCGCAGTCCGTCGATAATCCCTTAAGGGAACACCATTACTTGGGGAGGAGTGGTATCCGTGCACCTCGTTTTGCCGCAAATTGACCAGAGAGACACGTACCACCGCCTCGCGACGCTTTACACGGTGGTGTTCGGCGCCGCCGCGGCTTCCTTCTACCTCACGCTGCTTCAAAGCGGCTCCGACTTCAACCTCGCCCTTTTCGCGGCGGTCGCGGCCGGGTTGCACTACGGCCTGCTACGCTTGGCCGGCGCGACTACCTTTGAGGCGGCGCCGCTCGATCTCAAGATGCGGCGATTCACGCCGGCCACCGTCCTCGCGGGTACGGACCTCATGACGCGCCTCGAGCAGCTTCGCCACGAGACTCGCAGCTCGCACGACGAAGTCGGCCTCATGCTGATCTCGCTGGCCACCAGCGAGAGCCGGGATGGCGCCCCTTCCGTCGAGATGGTCAAGTTGGTCCGCGGCGAGCTCTTCCGCGCTGCGGACTCACGTATCTTCCAGGTCGACGAGAGGACAATGGCCGTTGCCGAGGCTCAGGGCGACGTCGTACTCCACTTCGACAAGATTTCGGTTGAGCTGCAGCGCCAACTACGGGCCGCTCAACCGCGATTGGCCGCCTCTGCGCCGCGCGCTACGATCGGAGTCGCTGTCGCTACTGGCGGCCGGAGCAGCGCCGAAGAGCTGATGGACGGCGCTCGCGCCGCCATACGCCTCGCTGAGTCGAACCACCGCGATACGTACTTCCGGCGCGTTAGTTAGGCCAGCCCGGCCGCCTGCTTTCTCGGCTCGAATCATTGCGCCGCCACCGTAAGAAGTCGCCAGACCGTTCGTTGCTTCTGAAAGACACATGGAATCGATGCGAACGGATTCGCGAAAGGCGCGCAGGCTCGCCGGAAAGCCGGTCTTCTTCCAGGCCTCAAAGGCCCATGTATGGCGCACCATCCTGTGCGCGCTGGGCCAAAAGGGCTAGCCGTAACCCGGGGCCAGCGCGGACCACCCTGAACGCCAATCGCCGCAAGGCTGCAAGGCCACGGATAAGGTGCCATCCGGCCGTATCCACAAGTGTACGTGGAGCCTAAGGTCGACTGATGGAGGACGGACCTATGAAGATGATCCTGGGTTTGACTGTGGCGGTTATTGCCGCGCTGGCGATTGCGTGCGGTGGTGACGACGATGACGATACGGCAACGATTGACGTTTCGCTGGCAGAATGGAGCGTGACGCCGTCATCGACGTCGGCAACGGCCGGGGACGTGACGTTTTCGGTCACGAACAATGGCGAGGAGCCACACGAATTTCTCGTGATTCGCACGGACCTGGCTGCGGATGCGCTGCCAACGGACGATGATGGCAAGGTGCCGGAAGAAGAAATCGACCTGATAGACGAGGTCGAGCCGTTTGCCCCGGGCACAACGGAGGAGATTACGCTGAACCTCGATGCAGGTAGCTACGTGCTGATCTGCAACATCGTGGAACTCGTACCGGGCGAGGAGCCCGAGAGCCACTACCGCCAGGGTATGCGGACCAGCTTCACAGTGGAGTAGGACTCGAACTTCTCTCAAATCTGCGTCTGCGCCATGATGTTGCGGGCTCGCCAGCGAGGTGGGTCCGCAGGAGGTTGCAGTGCAGTACACGCTATCACCCGCCAGACCGACCCTGGCCGACGCCCTCTTCCCTCGAATCGAGTCTGACAACCGGGTTGCGGTCTGGGTGCGTGACCTGGCCCTGATGCTGGCATTTGCATCGCTCGTGGCACTGGTGGCGCAGATCCAGATACGCCTGCCCTGGACAACAGTACCGGTGACCGGCCAGACGTTCGGCGTGCTTGTGGCGGGCGGCGCGCTGGGCCTGCGGCGCGGCGCCGGTTCGATGTTGCTCTATGCACTCGTTGGGATGTTCCTACTGCCCGTGTTTACGCCCGGCAGCGCAACCAC
>DASTLN010000298.1:0-4074 GCA_035714925.1 Dehalococcoidia bacterium
GAACGCCGCCCGGCCGATGTCGTGGCGCGAAAGGCCTTCCTCCGCCAGCTGGCGCTCGATCAGCGCGTGCACTGGGAGCGCCGCGTGGTCGACGCCGGGCAGCCACAACGTCTGCTTGCCCTGCATGCGCCGCCAACGGATCAGGATGTCCTCGACGGTGTCCATCATCGCGTGGCCGAGGTGCAGCTCACCGGTCAGGTTGGGCGGCGGCATGATGATCGTGTAGGGCTCGGCGTCATCGTCTACGGAGGGCGTGAAGGCGCCGGAGTCCTCCCAGCGCTTGTACGTGGTCTCCTCGACGGACGCGGGGTCATACGCCTTGGGCATGTCTTCGCGAGTGGTCATGTCTATTAGAAGTATATGGGCTGAGTCTACGTGGGCGAAGCCTCAGCGCCGGCCTGCACGACAGGAAGGGAAGGCTTAGGCGATCGAATTAGCGTGGAGCCCCACAACGGTTAGGCCCGCCGTCAGCAACACGACGCCAAGCGGCACGCTGACCTGCCGGCCCCACGGCAGGTTCTTCTCCACCCCCATTACGACGGCCAGGGCCAGCATCCAGACCAGATTGCCCACACCCACCGCGAACATCAGCAGCATCAGTGACCAGCAACACCCCACGCAGAAGACGCCGTGGCGCCAGCCCAGCTGCAGCGCCTCCACTGCGGGGCGCCGGCCATGCCAGCTCTCCGTGATGAAGCTGAAGGGAGATCGACACCTGTCCAGGCAAATGTACTTGAGCCGCGTGAACTGGTAGATCCCTGCCCCGAGCAACGGCAGCGCTAGCAGCAGCCACGTGTTGGCGTGCAGCCAACGGTCAGACTCCACCAGCCGGTGCAGACCAACGTCGAAGACATACGCCACCGCGCCGAATAGCACCCAGGCGACGAGGTAGCCCAACAGCACCAATCCCAGCAACGCGCCACTGCTTTGCCGGCGTCGCGTCAGCCGGACGAACAGCGTGACCAGCGGCAGGGTCGTGGGCAGCATCATTGCCACTGTCATGAGCAGCCAGCCGCCTATGAAGACCGCGGCCGCACCAGCCTCTGCCGTGTCGAGCTGGACGTCGCTCAGCGACTCGTGGGTCAGGCCGGCGCCGTGGCCGTGATCCAGCCACGCAACCGCCGCCCATGCTGTCGCCGCCAGGCCGATGACGACGGCGGCGAACAACCGACCGTCGCTCTGAGCCCGCACCTGTCTCAGCCCTCGAAGCGGAACAGGCCTTGAATCGCGTTGTGGTTCGTCAGATTCACATCGGCCAGGCCGTAGGCGGCGCCATGACGCACGTACTTCGGGGCCTTGCTCACCCAGGCCGGCGCGCCGGGTATCGTCGTGAAGATGCTCTCGTTCAGGGTCGTCACCACGCCCGTCGGGCCGCGGTAGGGCTCCATCTCCGCCTCGGCAACGTCGCCAACCTTCAGCGTGCCGCGCCCCTCGCTAACCTTGAACTCGATCGGCGCGCGCTCTACCGACACGACCTCGCTGACGAGTTGCGCCACGTCGGCGAGCGGCCCGCCCAGCTTGCCGCCGAACGCTGCCATGATCGCCTCCTGCTGCGCGTCGGTCGTGCCGTCGTCCAGCACAACCGCGGCCTTCCAGTTACCCTTGAGCACATTGCCCGGTATGTGGATCAGGAACGCGATCGACCGGCCTGAGACGTCGACGCCGTCGATGCTGCCCTGCTCGATGTGGTAAGCGTTTATCGAATCGCAGGTGCCGTTGTCAGGGTCTTCGCCGATCCAGCACGGACACAGCACGTCGCAGTTGCAGACCTCGAGAAGGCTGCCTTCCAGCTTGTAAGCCATCATAGCTCTCCTTGAACTAGCCCAAGTTAGGTTATCTGAGCTTATACTCAGCTATTATCATCATGTCAAGCAAATCAACCTAATTTAACGTTACTTTGCAGCGCACAAGCTTGTATGAGACACTCATATCATGCTCAGCCAGCTTTCAGCCGATCCCGCCAAAAACCTGCTCTACCTCCTTAACGACGCCGCGTCGGAGGAGTGCAGGCGCCTCAACAGCCAGGAGTACACGCTCGACATCCAGTTCCTCGCCTTCCTGCGCTCCACCTCACAGTTCGGCTTCTTCAGCTTTGGCCCGGTGCACATCAACGTCCGCCTGATAGAAGACATCGTCGAGCGCACGACGCCCAGACGCCTGACGCCGAATGAAGGCCCACCCCCATACTCGGACGACTACGTCCGCTTCTCCCAGCGGCTGTTGGAAGAGGTGCGACGCAGCGGCAGGAGCCGGATCGATGACCTGCACTTCCTGCTGGCGTTCATGCGGACCGGCGAAGGGCTGCCCGCGCGGGTCTTCGGTGAGTTGGGTGTGACCCCGGAGCAGGTGGAGCAGTTCGCCCGCGATCGTTCAGCAGCCCCCGCCATGGAAAAGCTGTTCTCGCCAGAAGAGGCCGCGGAGTACCTCAACGTCCACGTCCAGACGGTACGAAGCTGGATCAAGTCTGGTAGGCTCAAGGCCCGGCGCCTGGCCGGTCAAAGGGCGCTCAGGATAACGGCTTCCGACCTGATGTCCGTGCTGGAGCCGGTCGATCCTGCAGATGTCGGCTGATCAGTCTTTCCCCCTTAGAAAGGAGCCCGACGTGTCACTATTTCTCATTCGCAGAGACGTCCCCACGGCCAGCGAGGAAGACATTCGCGCGGGGATACTCCGGGCCGTTTCCTGCGCCTTCAACTTCGAAGGCATGCGCTGGGTAACCTCGTACTGGGACCGCGAAAATGAAAGGGCCTACTGCGTCTACGAGGCCCAGAGCGCTGAACAGCTCAGAGATCACGCCGAGCGCGCAAGGGTTCCCTGCGATGAAGTCCTGGCGGTCGACTGCATCAGTCCAGAGGACTTGCTGACTTCGGCCGGCACGCAGGCCGGCCTTTCGACCCAGTAGCCGGGTTCGTCACACTCGGCGCCGCGTGCCGTAGACCTAGTTAGCCAGCCCGTGGGCGCGGTTCAACTCCCGATAGCGTCCCGGGTCCAGCTCTCGCCCCGCCAGCGCCGGGTCGTCAAACGCGTAGCGGTAGGAGCGGAACACCCAGTTCATCAAGTTACCGTTAGGACCTCTGTGGCTGAACGGGTTGGTCCACTCCCAGACGACCTCCTTCTTCGGCGTCACCTCGAACAGCCGTCCCGTCGCGCCCTCACAGACCAGGACGTTGCCGCCGGCGAGACGGTCGGCGCCGGAGATATGCGCGCTGAGGAACTGAATGTCGGGGTCGGCGGTGTATTGCCAGGGCACGCTGCTGTCCTTCGGGTCGACCTCGACCACCGCGGAGCGGGGCACGCCGCGGCGGTGCATGCCGTTATCGAAGACCTGGACGTGGCTGTCGGCCAGGAAGGTCGCGTGGTGCTGGTGGCTGATATCGGGGAAGCCGTACTTCCAGCGCAGCTCTGACCCGTCCGCCGAGATGATCCCGATGCGGCTGTTGATGCGGCACGAGAACAGGATTTCGCCCTCCGCGTTCACGTCCAGACTATTCGTATGGGTCCACTCCAGGCGCCGCTCCAGCGGGCAGATCGGGTCGCGCACCGGGTCGAGCAGCTTCCAGAGGCTGACTCGCCGCACCTCTTTGCCGCCCGGATCGACCTCCACGAAGTCGTCCGACAGCATCGGCGGCAGGTAGCGCTCACGGTAGCCACCACGCACGGCTCGTGCGAGCTCCGGCGGGATCTCGGCAAACTGATTGGTCAGCGTGTTGCCGTTGGGCAATCGCACGAAATCGTGGTGGATGGCGTAATTCTCGTACTGCCAGACAACGTTGCCGTCCCAGTCCAGCTCCAGGATATGCGTTGCCGCGCCGCCAATACGCCGCACGTTGACGTCGAAGGAAGGTACGGTCCGCTCAGGAATCTCGGGACGCCTCACCGCCGCGTCCGTGGCAAGCAACAGCAGGTTTCCCGACGGTAGCAGCCGCCCGTAGAAACCTTGCATCCCCGGAAAACGCCAGGCGTGCGCCACCTGCCCGGACATATCGATGAGATACGTCGCGTTCTCGCCGTTGGGCGTCACAATCGTGTAGCCCTTAACCGACTTCGACGCCTCGTGATGCGTCAACCCAACCT
>DASTLN010000299.1:0-2813 GCA_035714925.1 Dehalococcoidia bacterium
CTCCTGCTCGGCGATCTGGCGGATGACGCGATTCGCCTGCTCGACCACCTGCGCCAGCTCCTCGTTGCGGCGCTGGTTGAGGTCCTCGCGGAACTCGCGCTGGCGGCGCTGGAAATCGCGGTTCAGGTCGTTGAACTCCCGTTCCTTCGCCCGGCGCTGGCTGTCCGGCAGGGTGACGCCCTGCCGCTCGAGCTCGTCCTGCGTGCGCTTGAGCTGCTCCGCGGTCTTGGCCAGCTCCTGGTCGCGCTTCGAGAACTCCGCCTCGATCTTCTTCTGCGCGCGCACCGCCGGCGCCGCGTCGCGCAGAATGCGCGCCGTATTGACGAAGCCGATGCGCCCTTCCGTCTGCGCGGCGGCGGGCAGCGGCGACAGCGCCAGTGCCAGTGACGGTGCCAGTATCGCGATGAGCTTCTTCATGAATCGTCCGGTGGTTCAGAACGCGGTGCCGAACTTCAATTGTAACCTCTGCACGCGGTCGCCCTCGCGCTCGTTCAGCGGCGAGGCGATCGACAGGCGCAGCGGCCCGAGCGGCGAGGCCCAGGCGACCGCGAAACCGGTGGAGTAGCGCAGGTCGGACAGCTCGATGGGCTCGCCGTCCGCGTACACCTGGCCGGCGTCGACGAACAGGCCGAGACGCAGCGACTTTTCCTGCCCCGCGCCCGGCATCGGAAACTGCAGCTCCACGTTGCTGACCACGCGGCGCGTGCCGCCGAGCGAGTTGCCCTGCGCGTCGCGCGGCCCGAGCGACAGATCGTCGTAGCCGCGCACGGTACCGGGTCCGCCGGCAAAATAGTTCTTGAAGAACGGCAGGGGCTTGCCGCCGCTGCCGCTCGCGTAGCCGAGGTCGGCGTTCAGGAACAGAGTGAAGGTGCGGCTGAGCGGCCAGTAGTACTGCTGGTTGACGCCCAGCCGGTAGTACTGCAGATCGCCACCCGCCAGCTCCGCGCTGAATCGGGTCAGCAGCCCCGCCGTGGTGATGATCAGGCTGTCCCGCGTGTCGCGCGTCCACGCCGCGGTGAGCGCGCCGTAGCGGTACTCGTTGCCGAAGGCGGCGACGAAGTCCTTGGACACCTGCGAGCTGGTTTCGAAAACGGTCAACTCGACGTCTTCGACGAGCGCGCCGAAGTTCACGGTGACGCGTTCCGAGAGCGGATAGCCGAACTTGATGCCCGCCCCGAGCGCGCGGGTGCCGAACGCGCCGGTGGCGAGGGTCGAGGCGTCGAGGTCGCGCCTGTAGAGATCGAAACCGCGGCTGACGCCGTCGAGCGTGTAGTAGGGATCCACGTAGGAGAGCGAGTAGACCTGGTTGACGGTGCCGCTGTTCAACTCGAACGCCAGGAACTTGCCGGTGCCGAAGACGTTGGGTTGCGAGACGGACGCCGAGAGGATGAAGTTGTCGAGCGTGGAAAAGCCCACCCCGAGCGCGAGCGCGCCGGTCGAGCGCTCCTCGACGGTATAGGTGACGTCCACCTGGTCGGGCCGCCCTTCCACCGGCGCCGTGTTCACCGCGACGTCGCTGAAATACCGCGTCCGGTCGATGCGCCGCCGCGACAGCTGGATCTTGGAGGCGTCATAGTAGGCGCCCTCGAGCTGGCGCATCTCGCGGCGCACGACCTCGTCGCGCGTCTTGCTGTTGCCGACGACGTTGATGCGGCGCACATATACGCGCCGCCCCGGGTCGATGAGGAGGGTGAACGCCACGGTGCGCTTCTCCCGGTCCACCTGGGGCACGGCGTTGGCATTGGCGAAGGCGTAGCCGTCGTTGCCCAGCCGGTCGGCGATCGCCTTCTGCGACTCGATAAGCCGCTGGCGTGAAAAGACGTCCCCCGGCCCGATGCGCAGCAGCTTCTCCAGCTCTTCCTTCGGCACCGGCGTCGGTCCGCCGATGCGCACGTCCGACACCGTGTATTTTTCTCCTTCGCTGATGTTGATCGTGACGTAGATGTCCTTGAGCTCGGGCGTGATCGACACCTGGGTGGACTCGATGTTGAAGTCCAGGTATCCCTGGTCGAGATAGTGCGAGCGCAGCGTCTCCAGGTCCGCGGACAGGCGCTGGCGCGAATACTGGTCGTGCTTCGTATACCAGGTCAGCCAGCCCGGCGTGCGCAGGACGAACAGTCCGAGCAGGTCCTCCTCGGCAAAGGCGTGCGCGCCGACGATGTTGATGGTGCGGATCTTGGCCACGTCGCCTTCGCTGACGGCGACGCTGATCGCCACGCGGTTGCGCTCGAGCGGCGTGACGGTGGTCTGTACTTCGGCGGCGTACCTGCCGCGCGACAGGTACTGGCGCTTGAGCTCCTGCTCCGCGTTCTCCAGCACCGCGCGGTCGAGGATCCGCCCCTCGGCGAGGCCCAGGTCGCGCAGCGCGCGCCGCAGACCGTCCAGCGGGAACTCGCCCACCCCGGAGAAGTCGACCTGCGCGATCGCGGGGCGCTCCTCCACCAGGACCACCAGCACGCCGTTCTCGGCCTCGAGCCGCACGTCCTTGAAGAAGCCCGTGGCGAACAGGGCGCGCAGCGCCTGCTGCGCCTTCTCCGCGGTCAGGGTCTCCCCCACCTTGACCGGCAGGTAGCTGAAGACGGTGCCGGGGTCGGTGCGCTGCACGCCCTCGACGCGGATGTCCTTGACCGTGAAGGGGCGGAAATCCTGGGCGGCCACTGCGCCCGCCGCCGCCAGCAGCGCCCAGGCGAGCGCCGCGAGAATGCGCTTTCGCATCGGCAATTTCCGCTTCAGCCGGCGAACAGGCGCGTCAGGTCGTTGTAGAAGGCGAAGGCCATCAGCACCAGGAGCAGGGCAATGCCGACGCGCTGGCC
>DASTLN010000300.1:0-17385 GCA_035714925.1 Dehalococcoidia bacterium
GCTTGCGGCGGGCAAGGTTACCGGTGGCGCCGATGACGACGATGTCGAGGTCCTGGTTCATCGTTCCTTGACAGCGTGGCCGCCGAATTGATTCCGCAGCGCGGCCAGCAGACGCCCGCCGAAGGGCTGATCCTGCCGCGAACGGAACCGCGCCTGCAGCGCCAGGGTGATCACGGGCGCGGGCACGGCCAGCTCGACCGACTCCTGGACGGTCCAGCGCCCTTCGCCGGAGTCGTCCACGTACGCTTCGAGCTTCTCCAGGCCGGGGTCCTCCAGCAGCGCCTGGGCTCCGAGGTCGAGCAGCCAGGAGCGCACGACGCTGCCGTTGCGCCAGACCTCGGCGACCTGGTGCAGATCGAGGCCGAACTCCTGCTTCGCCGACAGCAGCTCGAAGCCCTCCGCGTAGGCCTCCATCAGCCCGTACTCGATGCCGTTGTGCACCATCTTGACGAAGTGCCCGGCGCCGGACGGGCCCATGTAGCCGTAGCCGGTCTCGGGTGAAGGCGCCAGGGACTTGAGCAGCGGTTCGATCTGGTTGTAGGCGGCGCGCTCGCCGCCGGCCATGAGGCTGAAGCCTTTCTTGAGGCCCCAGATGCCGCCGCTGGTACCGACGTCGACGAAGTTGATGCCCTTCTGCTTGAGCTGCGCGGCGAGACGCATGCTGTCTTTGTAGTAGGAGTTGCCGCCGTCGATGATGATGTCGCCGACGCTCATCATCGAGGCGAGCTCTTCGACCGTCGCGAGCGTGGCGCCGCCGGCCGGGACCATGACCCAGACGACGTGCGGTGAAGGCAGGCCGCGCACCAGCGCCTCGATCGAGGCGACCTGGGAGATCGCCGGGTTCTGGTCATAGCCGACGACCTCGTGGCCGTCGCGACGCAGCCGCTCCGCGATGCCGGCGCCCATGCGTCCGAGTCCTATCAGGCCGATCTTCATGACGACTCCTCGAATCTAGGGGACACCCAACGGCCTGGGCGGATGGCACTCATGATGCGTCGCAGCCTCACAACACTTCCTTGGGGTCTTCGAAGCCGCTGCGCAGCGCCTCTATGGCGCCGATGGAGTCGTCCGGGAGGTAGACGTGCGCGACGCGGCGGCCCATCGACAGCAGCGATTGGAGGTCGCCCAGGGCTTGAGCGCGGTGGAGGCGGCCAAAGCTGAAGGGACGGCCGGGGATCGCGGCGTCTTCTCTTGGCTCGTTGGTCAGAAGAACGAAGACCCCGTTGTTGGCGCCGCCCTTGTGCAGCTGGCCGGTCGAATGCAGGTAGCGAGGTCCGAAGCCCAGGGTCGTCGCCACGAGATGACGGTCCCGCAGGTCGAGCCGCAGCGCCTGCAGGGGCGTCTCGATCGCATGGGTGCGGGGCAGGTAGGCAAGGACGGCGATGTAGTCGCCTGCGCCCACCGTTGTCAGCATCTGATTCAGCGAAGGCGTTTCTTCCGGCTCGGTCGTCCCGGCCTCGAGGATGCGCGAGGTGGCGTCCTTGGCGGACTGCACGTTGGGTTGGTCGAAGGGGTTGATGCCGAGACGCTGGCCCGCGACCGCGGTGGCGAACTCCCAGCGGAAGAACTCGGCGCCGAGCTGTCGCTTTCCCGCGAAAGGGAGGCGGACAACCGGCTGCTCGGCGGCTTCGAGGCCGGCGAGGTCGCTGTGCTCGCCGATGGCGACGAAGAGACGGTCATCGCCGTAGGACGAAGGCGGTCCCGCCGGCTCGCCGACGATTGGGACGATGCCCTTGCCCGCCTTCCCGGTCGATTCGGCGAGGAGCTGCTCGACCCAGTCGCCTAAGGACGACAGCTCGTTTGGCAGCAGCAGCGTTAGCTTGTCGCGGCCGGCCAGCGCCGCTTCTCCCATCGCGGCGCCGAGAAGGGCGCCGGGGTTGGCTCGCGGGTCTTCGTCGCGGCAGGCGTCCGCCATCGCACGGGCCTGCGACAGCATCTCGTCGAGGTCGGCGCCGATCAGCGCGCCGGGGACGAGGCCGAAGAACGACAGGGCAGAGTAGCGGCCACCAATGTCAGGGCGGTTAATGAAGACGCGCCGGAAGCCGCGCTCGGCGCCAAGCTTCTGCAGGATCGAACCCTCATCGGTCACCGCGACGAAGTGCTTGCCCCGCGGCGTGAGGTCCCAGAAGTATTCGAACTGCGAAAGGGTTTCGAGCGTGGAGCCGGACTTGCTCGAGATGATGAACAGGGTGCGGTCGAGGTCGAGGCGGCGCTGCAGGTCGAGCACCGCGTCCGGGTGTGTGGAGTCGAGGACCTCGAGCTGCAGCATGCCGGGCTTCGTGCCAAAGGTGCGCTGCATGACCTCGGGCGCGAGGCTGGAGCCGCCCATGCCGAAGAGGACGGCGTGGCGATAGCCCTCCGCCGCGACCTCGGCGGCAAAGCGGTTGAGGCCGTCGACTTCAGCGCGCATCGATTCGGCGACTTCGAGCCAGCCGAGGCGGTTGGGTTCGGTGATTTCGGTGGGATCATCGCTCCACAGCGTGTAGTCACCGGCCCAGAGGCGGCCGATTACGCCGTCACGCGCCAGGTCATTCAGCGCCGCGTCGACACGCGCGGTCAGGGCCCCGAGTTGGAGAGTCAGTTTTTGAGGGCGTTCCACCCTTCCAAGTGTAGCTGCTGAAACCAGCGTGTGCCTTTCGATCTCGCAGCCAGTCCGGCATGATGGATCGAGTGGCGATGAACGAATCCGAATACCCACCCATCAGCGATTACGGGCTGATCGGCGACATGCAGTCGTGCGCCCTGGTCTCGAAACAGGGGTCGATTGACTGGGCCTGCTTCCCGCGATTCGATAGCCCATCGGTCTTCGGGCGGCTGCTGGACTGGCAAGGCGGCGGCTACTTCCGGCTGGCACCCAGGGATGTGCAGCGAGTCACGCGCCGCTATCTACCCAACACCAACGTGCTCGAAACTACGTTCGAGGCGCCGGGAGGGACGGCGCTGCTCACCGACTTCATGCCGGTTACGCACGAGACGCATCGCACGGGCAGGCCACAGGTGAGCCAGCGACGTCAGATCGTGCGTGAGTTGCGCTGCGTGGGAGGCAGCGTTGAGTTCGAGATGGTCTGCGCGCCGCGCTTCGACTACGGGTCGATCATCCCGCACGTAGGGCTAACGACACCCCAACTCGGCCTGGCTCACGGCGGCGTCGACGCGATCTCGGTGCAGTGCAGCGCTGAGATGCTGGAGCAGGACGACGGCTTCGCGGCCTCGGGAACGCTGGGTCAAGGCGAGCGCGTCTGTGTCAGCGTTGCCTACGAGCCCGGCCAGCCGCACTTCCTCGAAGCGGTGGACGACATGCAAGTCCAGGCGCTGCTGGACCAGACGGTCGCCTACTGGACCAACTGGACCTGGGGCTGCACCTACCACGGCGAGTATCGCGAGGACGTGATTCGCGCCGCACTGACGCTGAAGGCTCTCACCTACGCGCCATCGGGGGCGCTGCTCGCGTCGGCGACGACGTCGTTGCCGGAGGTCATCGGCGGCGTGCGTAACTGGGACTACCGCTTCACCTGGATCCGCGACGCCACGTTCGCCCTCTATGCGTTGTCGACGCTGGGGTTCTACCAGGAGGGGCACGACTTCAAGCGATGGCTGGAGTGGAGCACCCTGGGCCGCGCCCGAGACCTGCAGGTGATGTACGGCATCACCGGCGAGCGTCGCCTCACCGAAATCGAGCTGAACGACCTCGAGGGCTATCGCAAATCACGCCCCGTCCGCATTGGCAACGGCGCGCATGGCCAGGTACAGCTCGACATCTACGGCGAGATCATGGACTCGGCCCACATCTACCGGAAGTTCGGCGGCAAGATGGACGAGGAGTACTGGGCCTACCTGCAGCGCGTCGTGAACTACGTGCTCGACCACTGGCGTGAGCCGGACGACGGCATCTGGGAGTCGCGCGGCGGCGCGCAGCACTGGGTCTACTCCAAGGCGATGTGCTGGGTCGCTCTCGACCGCGCGGTCAAAGCCGCCGAAGAGCTTGACCTCCCGGCCGACCTGCCGCGCTGGCGTCAGGCCCGAGAAGACATTCGCGCTGAGGTCCTGCAGCGCGGTTACAACGCCGAGCGGGGCTACTTCGTGCAGGCGTACGACAGCACTGCGCTCGACGCCAGCGTCCTGCTGCTACCGCTGATCGGCTTCATCCCGGCGACCGACCCGCGCATGCGCTCGACGATCGAAGCGATCGAACGCGAATTGACGACGCCGGAGGGGATGGTCTACCGCTACAAGGACACGGACGACGGCCTCGGCGGCGAGGAAGGCGCCTTCGTGATCTGCTCCTTCTGGCTCTGCGACAACCTGATCTTCCTCGAACGCAAGGACGAAGCCCGAGCTCTCTTCGAGAAACTGCGCAGCTACAGCAACGACCTCGACCTTTACAGCGAGGAACTCGACCCGAAAACGTTGGGCATGTTGGGCAACTTCCCGCAGGCGTTCACGCACCTAGGGCTAATCGGCACGGCAGTGCAGCTCGAGTCGGAGCTCGTCCCCAGCTACCCAGGAACAGAATGAAGCGCCTGTAACCCGTCTTAGAACCGAATTGCATTTCCTGCTAAAGGATGACCGAGGGCTCGACCATTCGATTCATGTTTCCGCGGGCGGTGCCGGCCGACACTTAATCAGGCGCAGTATGCCGGAACTGTTATACGGCAAGCGCTAACTAAAGGCCTCCGTCCTGCGTTGTCATAATTGGAAAAAGAGCGCAAAATCTGACTAGGCGGGGGAATCCAGGGAAGACGTTTGACGGCGGACATTAACGTGCCCCGGTTCTTCCTTCGTCTGCCGCTTCTCCAGCGACTCGATAACTCACGGCCCGACGCGAAAGTCTCTCGCAACGCGATGCGCCGCGAAGAGGCGCGCAAACGGCACGCCGAGAAGCTGTCCAGCTACCTACCGGGTCTGGACGGTCTCCGCGCGCTGGCCGTCCTGGCCGTGCTGCTCTACCACGCGCGCCCCGAGTGGCTGCCCGGCGGCTTCCTCGGCGTTGAGGTCTTCTTCGTCATCAGCGGCTTCATCATCACGCGGGGCCTGCTGCAGGAGTGGCAGGAATCGGGGCGCATCGACCTGCGCGCCTTCTGGCTGCGGCGCGCCAGGCGGCTGCTACCCGCGTTGTTTCTGCTGCTCGCCGGCGTCATGGCCTACGCCTCGCTTTTCGAGACCGACGTCGTTGCCGGTCTTCGCACCGACGTGCTGGCCTCGCTTGCCTACGTCACCAACTGGCATCTCATCCTGGGCGACCAGTCCTACTTCGCGAGCTTCGAGAAGCCCTCGCTTCTGCTTCACCTCTGGTCGCTGGCGATCGAGGAGCAGTTCTACCTCGTCTGGCCGTTGCTGCTGGCCGGCTTGCTGCCGCTGCTGCGCAAGAAGGCGACTTTCGTCCTGATCGTCGCCGGAATCGTCGCATCGGCCACCGCGATGGCAGCGATGTATCAGCCGGGCGCCGACACGTCGCGGCTCTATTACGGCACGGACACGCGCGCCACGGGGCTGCTCTGCGGCGCAGCGCTGGCCTTCCTGCTTTCGAACAGTCAACTGGGTGCCGGCCGGTCGCACTGGCTGATGACGCTGCTCGGCGTCACAGCTTTGGCCGGCCTTGCCGCGGCCGCCTACGCCCTGACTGAAGGCGCGTCTTTGCTCTACCAGGGCGGCTTCCTGGCCGTCGGCCTGCTGACAGCGATCCTTATCCTGGGCGCGACACGCCACAACCTGCTCTCGCGGCTGCTGGGGCTGGCGCCGTTGCGCTGGGTTGGAATGCGGTCCTACGGCATCTATCTCTGGCATTGGCCGATTTTCCTGGTGACGTGGCCGGAGACGCCGGGACTCGACATCCTGGCGGCGCAGATCGCCGCGACAGTCGGCATCGCCGCGCTGTCTTACTGGCTGATCGAGACCCCGATACGCCAGGGTGCGCTGGGCCGCGTCTGGTCCGACCTGCGCGCGTGGGGCAGTCTGCGCCCCGGCTACCAGAGCGGACTTGTCCTAGGCGCCAACGCGTTGGTTGCGCTGGTCGCCACGCTCGTCATTGTGGGAGCGCAGGCGAAGCCCGCAGAGCAGCCCGACTACTTCGCGCTGGACGGCGTTCGCTATCAGAGCGGACCGGCTGGCGCAGCGGGCTCGGAGTCCCGCGTCTGGCCCGTCAGTGACCTCGTCGACGCTTTCGATGCCGGTTCGTCTACCCCTGACCCGATGACGCTCAGTTTCGTGTGCCCTGCCAGCGTGCGGCCCGGGCTTCCCCTTGCCGCCGCCTGCGGCGACCCCACCGTCGTCAGCGTCGCGATCAGTGAGCCGGATGACGTCGCGGTGGCCGTCACATCCGAGATCGAAGGCGCCCTGGCCCAGGCTGCTGCCATCGCACCGCCGCAACAACGCGCGCCCCAACAGCCCGCGCCGCTGCAGATGCCGCCGAGACGTGACGTGCCGAATGACACACCTCGGATCACGGCGATCGGCGACTCCGTCATGCTGGGCGCCGCGTCCTGGCTCGCCGGCAGCATCCCAAACATCGATCTCGATTCGAGCGTCGGCCGTCAGGCGTCCGCGGCGATAGCGTTGTTGCAGGACCGGCTCGCGAAAGGCGATCTGGGACAGATCGTGCTGGTGCACATCGGCAACAACGGCAACCTGACGGATGCTCAGTTCGAGCAGATCATGCTGATCGCCGGGGCAGATCGGCAGGTCATCTTCCTCAACACGCGAGTGCCACGTGACTGGCAGGACAGCAACAACGCGGTGCTGTCGGCCGGGGCCCAGCGGCACGCCAACATGACGCTGGTGGACTGGCACGGCGTGACGGAGGACCACCCGGAGCTGTTCGCCAAAGACCGCATCCACCTCAACGGCGCCGGCGCGGAGCTTTACACGCGACTCGTCATCGAAGCCGTGCTCGGCAAGTCGTAGCGCTTCTCGAAGGGTTACGGGCCAGCTACTGGCGTTATCCTGTGGGTGTGACAGCAATACGAGACAGAGTCCTGGAACAGAAAGAGGCACTGGCTGCGCTCGGCCGGCACTTTGGCGTTCGACGCCTGGATCTCTTCGGCTCAGCTACAACCGGGGCGCACGAATCGGATCGTAGCGACCTCGATTTCCTGGTCGATTTTGAAGAGGAGAGTCCGGACGGTTACGCCGATCGCTACTTTGGTCTTCTCGAGGAGTTGGAGCGGCTCTTCGCTTGCCCGGTGGACCTCGTGATCGCCTCAGCGATCAGAAATCCGTATTTCCGAGAATCGGTCGAGCAAACCAGGGTTCTCGTTTATGCAAGTTGAGGCCCAGAAGTATCTATACGATATCCAACGTGCGAGCGAACTGCTGGCAACGTTCACTGCGGGAAAGGGCTTCTCGGACTATCAGGAAGACGCGATGTTGCGCGCGGCGACTGAGCGTCAGTTCGAGGTCATCGGCGAGGCGCTTGGGCAGCTTGCAAGGCTGGATAGCGAGCTTGCTGGCAGGATCAGCGAGCATCAACGAATCATTGCGTTTCGTAACATTCTGATCCACGGGTACGCCGATATCGATGACCGCCTGGTTTGGGACATCGTTGAGACGCGGCTTCCGAGGCTCCGCGACGAAGTGACGGCGCTCCTCGCGGAGCCTTAGCGCCTCGAATCCGCTAGAATCGTCCCGTCTTTGCTACGCAGCCCCGTCCTGTCTAGAGGAGTGAGCGATGCGCGTTTACGACTTCGGCGCCGGCAATCCGGACCCCGGTTCCTTTCCCTCCAAAGAGCTTGCGGAAGCGACGGCGCGCGTCCTCGAGCGCGATGGCGACAAGCTGGTGCTCTACCCGGACAGGCGCGGCCACGCTCCATTGCGCGAGGTCGGCGCGGTGCGCTTCGCGAAGAACCACGGCCGCGATATGCCGATCGACAGCATGGCGCTAACCACGGGATCGATGCAGGCGATCAGCCTTGTCTGCCAGGCCTTCCTCAAGCCCGGCGACACGATCATTACCGAAGAGTTCTCTTATTCCGGCAGCATTCGCTGCTTCCGCCAATACGAAGCGAACATGGTCGGCATCCCGGTCGACGACGAGGGCATGAACACCGACGCGCTGGAAGAGGCGTTGAAGGAACTCGATCGCAAGGGCACGATGCCGAAGTTCGTCTACAGCATCGGCACGAACCAGAACCCGACCGGGACGATGATGCCGGTCCACCGCCGCGAGAAGCTGCTGCAGATCACGCAGCGCTACGGCATCCCGGTGATCGATGACGACTGCTACGCCGACCTGCTATTCGGGATCCCGGCGCCGACCAGCCTCTACGCCATGGACCCGGATTCCGTCATCTACATCGGATCGTTCTCCAAGATCATGGGGCCGGGCATGCGCCTCGGGTTCTTCGCGGCGAAGGACGAGTGGCTGCAGGACATCCTCGACTGGAAGATCGACGGCGGTACCAACAACTTCGCGGCCTTCGTGGCGGCGGAATACCTGAAGGACCACCTCTGGGACCACATCGACGACATCAACGTGATCGTGAAGAGCAAGCTCGACGTCCTGGTCGATGCGCTGGACGCCAACAAGGACGCCTTCCTGGAGCACAGCAACCCGAAGGGCGGGCTCTTCATCTGGATCAAGTTGCCCGAAGACGCGGATCCCAATCGCATCCTTGAGATCGCGACCGAGCGGGGTGTGCGTTACGGGACGGGCAAGGCGTTCCACTCCGGCGGCGAGGACGTCCACTACCTGCGCATCGCCTTCGGACACGCGTCGCACGACGATTTTCGGGAGGGCATCCCGCTGCTGGCCGAATGCGTTCGCGAAGCGCGCGCCATCCCGATCGCGGCGGCCACGTAGCGTATGCGTGAGTTCGACCTCGTTATCGTCGGTGGCGGGCTGGCCGGGCTGACGGCGGCGATGTACGCCGGCCGCTACGGCCTCAGCACAGCGGTCGTCGACCAGATGGGCGCAGGCGGGCAGATCGTCAACGTCGAGAAGGTCGAAAACTTCCCGGGCTTCCCCGAGGGCGTGCCGGGCTTCGATCTGGGCCCGATGGTGCAGGAGCAGGCGGAGGCGGCCGGCGCCGAATTCGTCATGGACACGGTCAAGGCGCTGGAGATCGATGGCGAGAAGCGCGTACTGCGTTGCGCCGAGGAAGAGTTGCAGGCGCGCGCCGTCATCGTCGCGGCCGGCAGTAGTCTGCGGGCGCTGGGCATCCCGGGTGAGGAGCGCCTCATGGGCAAAGGCGTCTCGCACTGCGCCTCCTGCGATGCGCCGTTCTTTGCCGGTCAAGAGGCCTGCGTCATCGGCGGCGGCGACTCCGCGCTGGACGAGGCGGTGGTGCTGGCGGAGCAGGCGTCGCGCGTGCTGCTGATCCACCGCGGTGCCGAGTTCCAGGCGCAGCAGGTCATCCTCGACAAGGTTGCCGCGATGGCGAATATCGAGCCGGTCTTCAATACGCAGGTCGAGGAGATTCTCGGCGAGGACGCCGTCACGGCGGTGCGTCTGAAGGATGTCCCGTCCGGCGCGTCGCGCGAGAAGACGCTGGCAGGCGTCTTCGTCTTCGTTGGACTCGAGCCGAACACGGCGTTTGTGCGCGGCGTGTTGGACCTCGACGAGGCGGGGCACATCCGCACCGATATCCAGATGCGGACCTCGGTGCCGGGGGTCTTCGCTGCGGGTGACATCCGCCAGGGGGCGGCCGGCCAGCTGGTCAGCGCTGCGGGCGACGGCGCGACGGCGGCGGTCGCGGCCTTCCACTATCTGACATCCCAGGCCTGAGTCCTTTTACGCCTCCCACACCCTGCGCGGCTGCTTGTTGACGCGAAAGTCAGCGCTGCTATGCGACGGTGACGCTGGCAGGCAGATGATCCTGCCCGCGGAGGTAGATATGACCCGAGAGACGATTCCGAGCAACCACGTTGTCGCGCTGGTGAAAGACGTCGCGACGGGCTCCGAGATCGCGGACGAGCTTTCAGCGGCAGGCTTCGAGCGCGCGATCGTGGTCGGCGATCCGCGTGTCGGCGAGCGGTTGGAGGCGGAAAGCGGCCCGGTGGCGCGGGTGCTGCAGCGACTGAGCAACCATCTTAGCGAGGAGACCAGGTACCTCGATCAATACGAGGAGGCAGTGCGGAACGGCCAGACGGTCATCGCGGTCAAGGCCAGCGGAGACGACGAAGTCCAGCGCGCCAACGCGGTGCTCCAGAAGCGCGGCGCGTGGGACATCCGCCACTTCGGCCGTCTCGTGATCTCCGACCTGACGCCTGACCGCAACCCGTCCGCCGGGTTCGGACGAGCCTCCGGTCCCTCGACCCCTCGAGCACGGCTGAATCGCGTCTCGTGAAATGGCTTGGCCCTTGAATCCGCGGGCACGCGTGGCAAGCTGACAGGATGGCTGTACTAGAACGCAAAGCAAGCGTCGTCTGGCAGGGCAACATGCGCATCGGTAGCGGAACCGTGGACGGCGCCAGCGGCGCATTCTCCGGCCTGCCGATCTCGTTTTCGGACCGCCTTGATCGCGACGCGAGCGTCGTGAGCCCTGAGGAGTTCATGGCGTCGGCTCACGCGGCGAGCTACGTGATGGCGCTGTCCAATGCGCTCGGCGCCAATGGCAATCAACCGGAGCGGCTGGAAGTCACGGCCGCGTGCAACCTCGACCGCACGACGGATGGCCTCGCGATTACGCGTTCGCGTCTCGAAGTGAAGGGCGTCGTGCCCCGGATGGACGGCGAGACGTTCAACTCCATGGCCCAAAAGGCCGAGACCAAATGCCTCATATCGAACGCGATCCGCGGCAACGTCGAGATCGAGCTGACGACGGAGCTCGTCTCAGAGTAGAACCCGGCTAACTCAGCACACTGAGGGCCTTCACGGTGCAGGGACGCACACCACGAAGAGGCGTCTTAGAGGTAACCCAGCTCTCGCAGGCAGGCGCGCAGCTCCTCGACACCCACGACGCGATGGGCGTTCATGCCGGCCTGCTTCGCCGCGTCCACGTTGGGTTGCTGGTCGTCGAAGAACGTGACATCCGCGGCGACGACCTCCATCTCCGTCAACACGTGCTCGTAGATCTCACGCGCCGGTTTGCGGACCCCGATCTCGTGTGACGTGAATGAGCGCTCGAACAGCTGCGGCACACCGAGCTCCGCGTTGCGGCGCCAGTGCACCTCGTTGGAGTTGCTCAGGGCGGCGAGCCGGAAGCGAGGGCGGAGCGCGTCCAGGGTTTCTTTGGCACCGGGGAGGAGGCCACGCGTCCAGCCCGTGAAGTTCGCCAGAAAGGCCGGCGCATCGAGACTGAGGTTGGCCTGTTCGACGAAGCGCTCCGAGAATTCCTGGGCCGTCAGCAGCCCCTTCTCGAATGCCTCCCAGGCCTCCATCGCGGGCCAGTCCGTGCCGTCCCAGCGCAACGGAGCCTTGAGGTAGGGCGTGATGTCGCGCGCGCCAGTGACTTCTACGAGGACGTGGCCGAGGTCGAAAAGCAGGAGGTGGGTGGGACTATCGTTCACGGCCTAGAGTGTAGGTTACGCAGGCTGAGGACGTGATCCCTCTCCCTGCGGCAGGAATGTCAGCCGGGAGCTATTCCCAACCCGTCTTCGTCCCGTAGGGCAGGAACTCCAGCACGGCCTCTATCTGGCGAATCGCGCCGCCCTGCACCTTGAACGCCTCGAAGATCACGGCGCTGCTGGGTTTTTGCGTGAACGGCGCCAGCTGCAGCTCGCCGAAACCCTCGACGACGACGGACTTGACGATGCCCGGGTGCTCGAAAACGACGATGCTCATGATCACGCCGGTCTCTTCGTCGTACACGGGGTAGCGGCGGTCGCGGATCTCGCGGACGTAGGAGTAGAAGCCGCTCGAGAGGCCTTCCTTCACGGGTAGCCGCCCAACGCCGGCGCGTGCCGGGTTGCTCGTGGTCTGGACGCCGTTTTCGATGCGGATGCAGTCCGGATGCAGCGGGACAATTTCGCCGTCGTCCAGCTCGATGGCGTTGAAGTAGGAGTCCGCGATCGTGATCGCTTCGCCGCGAGTTGACAGCTCTTCGAGCGGCACCGTATCTAGCAGCTCAGGCCGCGGCTCGGTGTGGCCTTCGGGTCCCCACAAGGGGTTGCCCCAGCGCGCGACCAGCGCTTCGGCCTCGCTGAAGGCACGGCCCTCGACTTTGAGTCGCAGCGCGATGAAACAGGGTTCGCCGTTCTCCGTCATCAAGCCGAAGAAACCGGCCTGGCCCGCCTCGACATCGAGCATGGAGAGCCGATAGCTGAGGTTGCCGGTGGATGTAGCCCAGAGTCCCTTGCCCAGCGGCAGGTCCTGGCAGTTTTCCGTGTAGCGAAAGTCATTTGTCACTTGCAGGCGGGATGGGTCGCCGGCGCAGAGGGCGTTGACGTAGGCATTGACCAGTTCGCTCAGCTCTCCGCGTGTCGCAACCACGGCGAGATACTAGGACGGCGCCAAAAAAGACGCAATCGATATTGAACTGTGTGCGGCTCGTCCGGCGGTCAGCCTTCGGCGGCCAGCAGCTCCTGGGCGCGTTCGTTGGCCTCCGCGAAGGTGCGCAGCGCGTGGTCCATGTTGTAGCGCTGCTCGGGCGCCTGGGCTGATTCCCACTCGCTGCGTTCGATGGCGAAGAAGTCGCCGCCGTAGACGTGGATCGCGCCGGTGTATTTGCGCCGCGGGTTCGTGACGGCGTGGATGGCGTCGGCGCCCAGGCTGATGGCGTCCGCTTCGCTCAGCGAGCGGTCGTTGACGAGGTCGAGGCCGGGGCCGTCTTTGCGGCGGCGGTAGAAAGCGTTGTCCTCCTGGCCACCGTAGATGCCGATGACGGCCCAAGTGCGATGGTCGTGCGGGTAGATGTTCATCAGCGGCGCCCAGACGACGTTGAGGATGGTCAGCTCGTCGGAGCGATAGACCGTCGTAATGCCGGACTCGGACGGCGTGCCGAGCGTCTTCTCGACGGCGCTCGGCTGGCTGACGGCCTCCCGCACCAGCTCCTGCATCGCCAGCTGCGGCGCCCGCTCCTTCAGCGCGGCAAGACAAGACTCGATGAAGCGCTCGGTCTCAAACATCAGATACCTCCGGGGAAGCTCGTCATGACGATACTATCGCCAATATCCGCTCCCTGTCAGGCCATGTCGATACAGGCTGGTGCGCCAGGTTGACGTTGTTGAAGCGCCGCTCCTCTGTGACCTCGGCGGCCAGCCACGCTGGCAGCGCTACCGCCACGTCCTCCGACTCGAACTCGACCTCCGCCGACCACAAGCCCGCGTTGTCGCCCTCGTAGCAGTCGATCTCCCAGATGAGGCCGTCGAGCGGCAGCTTGTAGCGTGTCATGGCGATCACGGACCACGGCGTCAGGCGCAGGAGGTTGCGGGCGTCCTGCGGCGGGATGGCGTACTCGTACTCTTCGCGGGTAATGCCGCCCGGGGTCTTGATCGTGACGAAGCCGTTGGCGTCCTCGATGAGCCGCACGCGCACTTCGGGATCGGCTGAGAGGTATGCCTGCTCGTAGCGGCGGCCGGCGCCGAGGGACGGCAGCAGGCGAGCCTTGACCAGGAAGCGGCGTTCGATCTCTCTAGAGGCATCGTTCTCGCTTATATCGTTGACATATCAACTGGCTCAGCATAGCATCAGGCTGGTCCGATGAACGCATCCTACCTGACTCACGCCGCTCCTTCCGGCCTCACGACGCTGGCGCGGCAGGCGTATCTCTCGTACAAGGGGCTCTTTCTCTGGCTCAACTGGCCCGCCTACGTGTCGAACGTAGTCCTGCGTCCCGGCCTGATCGTCGCGATGTACGCGCTGACGGGCCGCTTCGCGCGCGGCGAGGGCGCCGTCGAGGTCTACGTCATCGGGCTGACGGCGTACGCGGTGCCGTCGATCGTCATGGGCGGCGTGCTGCAGGGCTTCTACTACGAACGCTCCTTCGGCACGATCAGCTTCTACTTCGCCTCGTGCGGCAACCGGGTTGCCTCGTACTTCGCGCGCGGCGCGCTGCACCTGCCCAACGCGGCGCTGGTCGTCGTGGCGGCGCTCGGGTTCTCGGCGCTCTTCCTGCACACGAGCTTCGATGACGCGAACTGGGGCGCCGTCGTGGCTTGCTACCTCGTCATGGCGCTGGCGGCGACGGCCTGCGCGTTGTGCTGGGCCAACCTCTGCATCGTGCTGCGGGACTGGCTTCTGCTGTACAGCCTCATGCTGAGCGTCTTCCTCGTCTGCACCGGGGTCGTCATCCCGCGCGACGAGTTGCCCTTGGGCCTCGATATCGCGGGCGCGGCGCTGCCGGTGACTCACGCGCTGGGCGGGCTGAGGGAGGCTTATGGCGGCGCCGGTATCGGCGCGATCACGGGTGACCTGGCGCTGGAAGCGCTGGTCGGGGTGGCTTACGCGGCGCTGGGGTACGCGCTGTTCCGCGGCGTCGAGGCGCACGCGCGGCGCAGCGGCGCCTACGCCGCATTCTAGGCGCGCAGCAGCCTCGCCAGCGGCCGCACTCGATCGGCGATCTTTGCAGCGGAGATGCCGGCCCAGTCGCGAAGCTCCTCGGGCTTGCCGGAGCCGGGCATCCGCGTCACCGCCATCTTGATCACGCGACCGCGCAGCTCATTGCCGCCGTCGGTCAGCGCGGCGAGGACGGCGTCGCCGAGGCCGCCCTCGGCCCAGTGGTCCTCGACCACAACCATGAGTCGGGTGTAGGCAAGCGCCCCCTCCAGAGTCGTGGCGTCGATCGGCTTGACGGAGTACGCGTCGATGACGCGGGCGGCGATGCCTTCGGCGGCCAGGAGGTCGGCGGCCTTGAGGCACTCGAAGACGGTGACGCCGGCGCCCACCAGCGTGACCTTGTCCTCGGCGCTGGAGCGCAGCGTCTTGCTGCCGCTGATCGGGAACTGCTCGCCCGCGGGATACAGCATGTCCGTCTTCTCGCGCGTCGTGCGGATGTAGGAGATGCCCGGCAAGTCGGCCATCTGGCTGACGAGCTGCGCCGTCGAGTTGCCGTCCGCAGGGTAGAGCACGGTTGAGCCGTGGACGGCGCGCATCATCGCGAGGTCCTCCAGCGCCATCTGCGACGGCCCATCCTGACCGATCGACACGCCGGCGTGCGAGCCGCAGAGCGCGATCTTGGCGCGGCCGACGGCGCCCATGCGCACGAAGTCGAAGGCGCGCGTCATGAAGGCGCCGAAGGTGGCGGCGAACGGCGTGTGGCCCAGCACCTGCAGGCCGATGGCCGCGCCGACCATGTTCTGCTCGGCGATGTAGAACTGCAGGAATCGCTCGGGCGCCACCTTGGCGAAGTCCTCCGTGTGCGTCGAGTTGCCGACCTCGGCGTCGAGGACTACGACGTCGCCGCGGGCCGAGAGCGCCGCCAGCGTTTCGCCGAAAGCCTTGCGTGTCGCGACACCGTCGGTGTAGACGGGTAGCTGGACCGGCTTGCTGCCGTTCGGGGGCGCCGTGTACTCGGGCGCCGTCAGGGTGACGGTCAGCGAGCGCTCGCCACCCAGCTCAGCGATCGCTTCCTTCGCCTGATCGGCGTTGAGCGCGACGCCGTGGAAGCCTTCCTTGTTCTCGACAACGGACGCGCCCTTGCCCTTGAGCGTGCGGGCGACGATGAACGTCGGGCCGTTGGCGCCCTCCGCCTCGCGGTACGCCTCGTCGATCTGCGTCACGTCGTGGCCGTCGACCTCGATGACGTGCCAGCCGAAGGCGCGGGCGCGGTCGGCGTATGTGGCGCCTTCCCACTCCAGCATCGTCGCGCCACGCTGGCCCAGGCGGTTCATGTCGAGGATCGCGACGAGGTTCGACAGCTGGTGGTAGGACGCGGCCTGCATGGCCTCCCAGACGCTGCCTTCCGCGGTTTCGGAGTCGCCCAGGAGCACCCAGACGCGCCCCGGCGAACCCGCGAGACGCTGACCGATCGCCATGCCCAACGCGATCGGCAGGCCCTGGCCCAGCGAGCCGGTGGCGACGTCGACCCACGGCATCTCGGGCAGCGGCGCCGGGTGGCCTTCCAGCGGGCTGCCCATCTTGCGCAGCGACAGCAACTGTTCGTCTGTGATCAGCCCGAGCGCCTTGAAGACGGAGTAGAGCAGCGGCGAGCCGTGGCCCTTCGACAGGACGAAGCGGTCGTTGCCGGGACTCTTGGGGTCCTTGATATCGTAGCGAAAGTGGCCGGAGAACAGCACGGCGGCGAGGTGCGACGCCGACATCGAGGTCGTCGGGTGGCCGGAGCCGGCGGCGGTCGTCGAGCGGATGCTGTCGACGCTTAACTGCGCGGCGAGTTCGTTCCAGAACGCGGTCTTATCCATGGCGGACTCCGGTCGGTGTGAGGCTCAACGGCGAGCGGCGGGGGGTGGTGCTTCTCATTCTAGGACTCGCCCCGGCGGGCCGCAAAGACATATGCGTCGTATGCTTAGCGCAATGTCGAAAAACGCCGGTCTCGGCGCTCCGAGAGGAGGCAAACGATGTCTGTAGAGGGACTGGTTGTCGTTATCACGGGGGCGGCGCGCGGGATGGGGCGCGAGTATGTGCGCGGCTTCCTGCGCGAGGGCGCGAAGGTCGTGGCGCTCGACGTCTCGTGGACGCCGACGGGCGTGAGCAACGACGACGAGGACTTCGCGGCGGAGCTTTCGGGCAACGACGACGCGCTGGTGCTGACGACGGACCTGACGGTTGATACGCAGGTCAAGCGCGCCTTCGAGGCGACGATGCAGCGCTTCGGGACGGTCGACGTGCTGATCAACAACGCGGGGCTGCGGCAACGCAACCTCTACCCGCCCTCCGGGGCGATCACCGTGCTCGAGACCGAGATCGGCGACTGGCAGCGCATGATCGATACGCACGTGTACGGCGCGCTGCGCACGATCAAGGCGTTCGCCCCCACGATGATCGAGAAGCGCCGCGGCAGCATCATCAACGTCGGCTCCGGCGGGTCGTTGGGGCAAAACCCGGCGACGATGGAGCAGCCCTACAAGGCGGCGAAGGCGGCGCTGATCAGCCTGAGCATGTACCTGGCGCACGAGATCAAGCCGCACAACGTGGCGGTCAACGTGCTGCTGCCGGGCGGCACGCGCAGCACCGGCTCCGACGAGCAGCAGGCGGGCCGCAACGAGCTGCGGTCGGCGCTGAGCGACGGCGAGATGTCGTGGACCGGCCTGCGCGTCAACGCCGACCACGTCGTGCCGCTGGCGCTGCATCTCGCCGAGCAGGACGCGAGCACGCAGACGGGCGAGATCCTGGCGGCGATGACGTGGAACCAGGAGAACGGCCTCGGCGGCATCGAGACGTGGGGCTACGCGCCGGACGTTGAGGCGGCTCGCGCCGCGGGACGTCTGTAGGCCGATGAACTACACCCGCATCTACGCCGACGCCAAGGGCGAGTCGCACTTCGAGGACGTGGAGGTCGAGCTGCACGAGGCGGCTTACGCGCCGCCGGCGCCGCCGTACTTCGTATCGCAGCCGTC
>DASTLN010000301.1:0-3439 GCA_035714925.1 Dehalococcoidia bacterium
GGCCCCTGCTCAACGAGTCCGGCCTCCTGCCCGAGCGTCTGACCTACGAGACGGACTACCGCGCGCTCGAGTTCGGTATCGGCCTGACGAACCTGTGCGACCGCACGACGCGCGAGGCGAACGAGTTGACGCGCAAGGAGCTGGCCGAAGGCGCCGCCAACCTGCGCAAGAAGCTCCTGCGCTACGCGCCCGGCGTGGTTTGCTTCAACGGCATGGGCATCTACGAGGCGTTCGCCGGCGTCAAGAAGGTGCGTCCGGGCCTGCAGGACGAGCGCCTCGGCGCTACGCTGCTCTTCGTTGTCCCGTCGTCCAGCGGCCGCACCGCCGCCTATCCCCGGCAGGTGAAGCTCGGCTACTTCCGTGAGCTCAAGCAGTTGGTGGACTCCCTCCCGGTGGAGGCCTCCGCATGACAAACCAACGGACGGCACCACCGGTCACGAATCCGCCTCGCCAGGTCTTCTCCGCGCGCCTCAATGAGTTCCTCGATCAGCTGCAGGAAGGCGTCACGCCCAACTACGGCTCGTTCTGCGCCTTCTGCTACAACCCGCTGCCGCAGGGCCCAGCGCGCTGCGATCACTGCGGCCAATCGACACAGCGGGAGCCGTTGACCTCGATCCCGCGGGAGGTGCTGGACATGCACCGCCGTAAGCTCAAACGCGAGAGCCTGGTCGTAAATTCGTTCGCCTACGTCGGGCTGGCGCTGGGCCTGGCTATCTTCCTCGGCATGGTGGCGATCAACGTCCTCTACATGGAGAAGGCGCTCTGGTTCTTCATCCTCGCCACGTTCGTATTCCTCGTCGGCAGCCGCCTCCTGGCGGGCATCTTCGGCGGCGTCATCGGCGACGAGATCGGCTACCGCTACGCCAACAAGCACCTCGCCGAAGACTGGGCCGCCCACGTCTCGCAGCGCGAAACAGCGCGCAGCAACTAGGCCATCGCTCCATGCTCGAACCCGTTTACAGCCGTAGCTTTTAGTTGTAGTCTTCCTCTAATGAATAGTGGATTCGTACGGAATAGTCGACGGCATTCTTATAACAGCCCTCTGCGAGAGAGGAACGCGAATGCCACCAGGGAGCAGATCATCGCGGCATTCGCCGAGCAGTTGACGGATGCCGGCCTTGAGAATTTCTCGGTCGCTCGCGTCGCCGATCGGGCTGGCGTTGCCGTCCAAACCGTGTACCACCACTTCCCGAACCGGGAAACACTGCAGGCCGCGCTGGATGACTGGGTGGAAACGCACATCTCTTCCGCAGACATCGCATCGCTGCAGCCCTCGCCCGAAAACCTCACCGCGTTTTCGCGCCTCGTGCTGAGAAACGTCAAACAGCACGAAGCTTTCTTCCGGGCCCTGCAGGCTTCGAACGTTGGCCGTAGATATCGCTCTGAGAGCCGCCTCCGTGTCCGCCAGGTCCACGAGCAGATCATTCGGAGCATTTCCGGCGACCTCAATGAGTCCCTTGTCCAGCGAGCCGTCTCGATCCTCCACTGCCTGATTAGCTCGGCAACCTGGATGTCTCTGAAAGACGAGTCCGGGCTGACGGACGAGGACTGCGAAGCTGCTGTGAGTTGGACCGTTGAGGTCCTCGTCGAAGAGATTCGCCGCCTGAACAAGGCCGCCCATAGTGAGGAGTGCTGAGTATGCGCTTCGATACCGGTGAAGTAGAGATCGACTTCGAGATGTGGGAGGGCGAATCTCCTCCCATCCTGATCCTCCACGGCGGTGGCTGTGACCGCCAGATGTACGAGCCCCTTTTGCCTGTCCGCGATCGCCTCAAGGCTTTCGCGTACGACGCGCGCGGCCACGGCAGGTCGAGCCGCTCCGACCGTTACCGCTTCACTGATCACGCAAACGACGCTATCAGCTTCATCGATGGCGTTATACATGAACCGGTGCTCCTGCTGGGGCACTCCTTGGGCGCGATGACTTCGCTTGCCGTAGCAGCCAACCGTCCCGATTTGGCAACGGCCGCCATCCTTCTCGATCCCCCGCTCTACGCGCCGGAGTTCGGTCTCCGCCACTTCGAAGCCCCGTTCAGGATGGTCCAGATGGCCGCCGGCCAGCCCTTCGAAGCCATCGTCGGTCCGATCACATCAGTTGGACTGCCGGAGGCATTCGCTCGGTCGATCTCGTGGCTGGATGGCGCGTTCTTCGGTCAGATGATCGACGGCAGCGCCTTCGAAGGCTGGGAGACGGATAAATTCCTGCGGTCGGTGCGCTGCGCCGTTCTCCTGCAACACGGCCAGCCCGCCCTTGGCTCTGCCCTCTATCCCGGCGAGGTCGAGCGTGCTTCAACGTTGCTGAAGGACTGCAGACTTCTCGAAGTCTCGGACAGCGGTCATTCACCCTTCGAGAGGTTACCGGAGTTGTTGCCTGCGCTATCCGACTTCATACGCAGCGCGACCTCCCGCGAAGCCGCCACCTAGATTCGGATCAGACAGCGGCAGCGGCAGCGCCCTCGGTTCGTCGAAGTCGGCCGGCTTCGGCGTCTTTCGCCTGCAGCTCCAGCGCCAGGTTGTGCAAGTCGCAGACCGCAAGTCGCAGACCGCCACTCCCAGGCGCCGGCTCAGCCGCTGCGCCAGCCGGCTTTTCCCGCGCCCGCCCGCCCGTGATGTGGAGGCGGCGGACGTTCACGCCTCTACCAGGCGGAAGACCGGATGTCGCGCCGCCTCGGCAATCAGTGCCGTCTCCGGTGCTTCAGGTCCGACCTCAAAGAACGACCGCGTGATCGCGTTTTCGTGCCAGTAGTCCTTCAGCACCGGTACCGCATCCGCTGCCGGCACCTCTTCGATTCGCCGGGCATCCCTCGTTCGGCCACGTCGCAGCCCAACTTCACCCGAAGCTCTCGCGTTCCTTACCCAGGATCGCTCACCGTACGGCGAAACCAAGTAACGAGAGCCATCCCGCTCGACTAGGCTGACAGGCGTCTCGTAGGTCTTGCCCGTTCTGCGTCCCTTCACCGAGAGCAGCCAGATGCCCGGGGGACCGAATCCCAGTCTGAGTACTGCCTCCATCAAGCCGTTAGTCAGCTTGCGTGGCCACGTGTAGCGATATTCTTCCGCCATCTCAGACCTCGAAGACGAAGGTCGATTTCCTCGACCTCCGTTTCCCTGATGGCCCCGGTCGCCCGATCGTCAGACGGCGTCCGCTACCGCCGGTTGCTTGCTCAGGTAGGCGTCGAATTCATACCTCGCCAGCACCGCCCGCAAGCGATCCTTCTCAGCATCTGTGAGGTCGATCAGGGGCAGCCGTGGGTTGCCGACTTTGAACCCCAGCTCGTTCAGGGCGGCACGCACCGGCATCGGGTTGGGCTGCCAGAACAGCGATTCCACCAGCGGCAGCAGCTCCAGATGGATCGTCGCCGCTTCCGCCGTGCGGCCCTCGGCCAGCAGGTTCACCATCTGCTTCTCGCGCTCGCCCACGATGTGCGCCGCGACGCTG
>DASTLN010000302.1:0-7203 GCA_035714925.1 Dehalococcoidia bacterium
CTGGTTGAACTCGAGCAGTCACTCCACGTCAGAGACCTGCCGATCCCGGCCAATGTGACGGTGTTGACAGACGCCGATGTCATGGTGGTCAAGGTTTCGACTCCGCGCGTGTCGGTGGAGGAGGAAGACGAGGCTGCGGCAGCCGCTGCGGCCGAAGAGGCAGGCGAAGGCGCCGCCGCTGGTGGCGAGGAAGCTGCCGACGGTGGTGGCGAAGGTGGCGCGTCCGAATCGGAGGGCGAGGGGTAGCTGTCAGCTGCAGGCTTCAAGCTACAGGCTTCAGGTTCACAGTAAGAGCGCCCCTAAGAGAGGGGCGCTTCTTATTGGCGAGGGATCCTCCGGATCGCCATTATCAGAGCGCCAACGATTCCGCCAAAGATGAGGAGTGGAAGGAAGGTGATGACCAGCCCCAACCCGCTGCCGAAATCCAGACCATGGTCAACTTCGATAACAACCCCCGACGCATCGATATTGTTGTCCGCGAAGGCCGTGAAGAGACTGGTCCCGTGCTCCTTGGTGGATGTGTAGACCGTGCCGTCGTTGCGTGTCACCGTGAGCTTATCGCCTGAGATTTCGATCTCAGCGACGCTGTCGGCGCGAACATCCGCGAATAGGGCGCTGATCGGCCGCGCATCTTCCGCCCCGATGATGGCCTGAAGAAGACGACGACGAGGACGACCAATACGAGAATGCCTCCGACAATGTAGGCTGCCTTACGCATCTCCCAACCTCTCACCCACGAAATCACGCTGGCCGCGCAAGAACTCCGCACCGCTGAGGGCTCGCTTGCCGGGACGCTGCAAGCGACGGACCGCGAGGGCGCCGGCGCCGGTGGCGACCGCGAAGGTAGTCTGCGGGTCGTCTGCCTCCGGCGGGAGGGGGGATGGAGGGAGGACGGTGCCGGGCAGCTCGCCGCTTTCGTGGGTGAGGGGCCAGGCTTCGTGAATGCGCAGCTCTTCGCCGCGCCAGCGCGTGTGCGCGACGGGCCAGGGGTTGAAGGCACGGACGCGGCGCCAGACCTCTACGGCGGGCAGGGACCAGTCGATCAGCGCGTCGCCGCGTGTGAGTTGGGGTGCGTAGGTGACCTCGGATTCGTCCTGTGGCGTGGCAACGAGGTCGCCTGATGCCCAGGCGTCGAACGACTCGGCGAGGAGGGCCGCACCGGCGGCGGCAAGGCGCGGCTCGAGAGTGCCCGTAGTGTCGTGGGGTGAGATGTCGACCTCGACGCGGGCGACCATGGGTCCGGCGTCGAGGGCGCGCACAATCTCCATCAGCGTGACGCCGGTGGTCTCGTCACCGGCGAGGATGGCGGCGGCGATCGGCGACGCGCCGCGCCAGCGAGGCAGCAGCGAAGCGTGGACGTTGAGGATGCCGCGCGACGGTAGGTCGAGCAGGCGCCGGCGCAGGATCTGGCCGTAGGCGGCGACGATGAAGATGTCGGGTTCGAGGGCGCGCAGGGTTTCGACGGAGTCTTCGTTGCTGACCTTCTCGGGCTGCAGGACCGGCAGGCCACGGTCAAGCGCCAGGCGCTTCACAGGCGGCGGCGTCGCCGTGTGGCCACGCCCGGCGGGCCGATCCGGCTGGCAGACGACCGCGACGACGTCGTGCGCGGAAGCGATCAACGCCTCGAGGCTGGGCAGGGCAAATTCAGGCGAACCGAAGAAGACGATGCGCATCGGCTAGAGTCTAGCGGGTCTTGAGGAACCACTCCTGCACCTGCCAGAAGCGGTCGCCTGGCTGGGAGAGCTGACCGAGGCGCACGCCGCTGACGGCGGCGTCCTGGACATAGAGGGCGCGGGAGACGTAGAGCGGGATCGACGGTACTTCCTGGGCGAAGATCTCCTGGAACTCGTCGTAGAGCTGCCTGCGGCCCGTCAACGAGGCTGAGCGCGCCTCGGTCAACAGGCCATCGACGCGAGGGTCGCTGAACTGCGCCAGGTTGCCGCCCTGCCCGCCTCGGCTGGCGCTGTGCCAGGTGCCGTACGGGTCGGGGTCAGGCTTCGCGGCGTCGACGAACAGGAGCGCTTCGTAGGCGCGCTGCTCGATGGTGTCGCGCACCAGCGTGGTCAGGCCGCTCGATTCGACGATGACGCTGGCGCCGACGGCGTTCCAGGCCTCCGCGATGCGTTTGGCGACAGCGACGCGTACCGGGTCGGGGCCTGTCGTCAGTGTGAAGGCCAGGGGGGTAGCGTCCTTGCGCCGGATGCCATCCTCGCCCCTAGTCCAGCCCGCTTCGTCCAGCAGCAGATTGGCGAGCCCCGGGTCGGCGTTATAGCGCGTCAAGGCGGGGGAGTAGGCCCAGCTGCCGGGGGCGATTGGAGAGTTGGCGCGCGATGCCTGGCCGCGCAGGACGTCGCGGATCAGGGCATCGCGGTCGATCGCGTAGAGGAGGGCCTGTCGCAGGCGCCGGTCCGCGAACAGCGGCACGTCGAGGTTGAGGTAGACGTAGGTGATCTCGCCTTTGTCCAGGGTCGACATGCGGAGATCTTCGCGTTGCTGGATCTCGAGGATGTCGCTGGGACCGAGGCCCAAGTCGAAGAGGGCACCGTTGATTTCCTCTCGCTTCAGGGCTTCGAACATCGCTCCATCGTCGGAGTAGAAGCGCAGGTCGAGGCGCTGAATGAACGCCTGCTCGAAGTGATATGCGGGGTTGGCAACCAGCTCGGCGTGATCGAGTGCGAGGATTTCAATGCGGTAGGCGCCAGAGCCGACGGGCCGCTGGTTGAACGGCGAATCGTAGAGGGCCTCAGGCGGCGTGTTGCGAAGCAGATGCGCGGGCAGGATTCCCAGCGTGAGGTATGCGGGCAGCGGCGCGAATGGCTCCGGCAGCTCGATTGTGACCGTGGAGTCGTCGAGGCGGGTGAACAGGGTGGATTCAAGGACGGTCTGGACGGCGGGCGCGTTGCGGAGGTTGGGTGACTGCAACAACTCGTAAGTGAAGACGACGTCATCGGCTGTGAGCGGCACGCCGTCTTGCCAGAGGAGGCCGGGCCGCAGGGTAAACGTGTACAGCATGCCGTCCGGGTTGACGGTCCAGGTCAGGGCGAGGTCGGGGAAGGGGACACCGTTCTCGTCGAGGCGGGTGAGCCCGGCGAAGACGAGAGATGACAGCGTGGCGTCCACGGTGTTCTCAGCGGCGAAGAAGGGATTGACGCGGGCCGGGACGCCGGCGATGCCTTCGACATAGTCGCCGCCGAAGTCGGGTTCGGTTTCCAGTGTGTCCTGCGGTACGAGGTACCAGAGGCCGGTAAATCCGAGTACGCCGGCGAACAGGACGACAAGGAATATCCAGCGACGGCTACGACTATGCACTGCGAATTCGTCCTGCCGGGGGAAGGACGGCGCCCCTTATCAGATGGCCTTGACGCTCCAGGCTGACATGGCGAGGAAGATGATGACTAGGAAGATCGTAGCCTGAAACAGCGTCTTCTCGAGTCCGCGCCGGGTGCGGAACGACGAGGTGGTGCCGCCGAGCCCTTCGCCGAAGCCGGAGCCCTTGGCCTGCAAGAGCACGACGACGATCAGGGTCAAGGAGACGAGTATCTGTCCGAGGTTGAGAAAGTTCTCGAAACTCATAGGAGTTCAGTCTAGCGGGCCGCCCGCGCAGCGGCCAGTTCTTCCGCGGCTTCGATCTGGTTACGGCCGGTGTAGATGCGCATGATGGCGGTCGCGAGCTTGGCGGAGTCGTGGTAGTAGCGATTCTTCTCTGAGATGACGTCCGCGGTGATGACGCGCGCGCCATCGACGATGCGGGTGTCGACCTGAACCGGCTCGGAGTGCCACGCTTCAGGCAGCGGCCCCTGCACGTTGTCGTTGGCAAGGATGTAGTCAAACAGCGACGGGCCAACGTGCTGCACCAGCTTCTCGAAGTGGTCACTGACGGAGAAGTCGTCCGTCTCGCCGTGCTGAGTCGCAACGTTGCAGACGTAGACTTTCGTTGCCTTTGTCATCGCCAGCGCCTGGCGTATGCCATCGACGAGGAGGTTGGGCAGGACGCTGGTGAGCAGGCTGCCGGGGCCGATGACGATGATGTCAGCCTCGAGGATAGCGCGGATTGTCTCCGGATTGGCCTGGACGTTGGAGGGCTCCAGGAAAATTTCTTTGATCTTGGTGCCGCGCAACGTGATCTCGGACTCGCCGCTGATCTCCTGACCGTCCTCGGTGCGGGCGTGGACGGTGACGTGAGAGAGGGTGGATGGGAGGATGAGACCGCGGACCGCGAGGACGCGGCTGGTCTCACGCACGGCCTCTTCGAAGTTACCGGTGATGCCGGACATGGCGACGATGAACAGGTTGCCGAAGCTGTGTCCTTCGAGGCCGGAGCCTTCGTTGAAGCGGTACTGGAAGAGCCGCGTCATGAGGGGCTCGGCTTCGGCCAGCGCGGCGATGCAGTTGCGCACGTCTCCGGGTGGCAGGACGCCGAGCTCGCGGCGCAGCCGTCCCGAGGAGCCGCCGTCGTCGCCGACGGTGACGATGGCGGTGAGGTTGCTGGTCAGCTCTTTGAGGCCGCGAAGCAGGACCGGCATGCCGGTGCCGCCGCCGATGGCGACGACCTTGGGCCCGCGGGCCTGGTAGCGATAGCGAAAGATCGCGTCGACGAGGCCCTCATCGGTGCGGCGGAAGGCGGCGAGCAGCGACGTGTTCAGCTTCCAGACGCTGAACAGGATGATGCCCGAGGCGATGGTGACGAAGAGCGCGGCGCGGACGAGACGGGGCAGGAACTGCAGCGTGACATCGCCGACCCACTCAGGGAAGGTGTAGTTGAAGTAGACCTCACGCAGGACGTAGCCGAAACCGAGTCCCATGATCGTGACGCCGAGCAGCACCAGCACCAACCAGCGCTTGATGTGCATGCCAAAGTAGAACCATTTCACGAGGTTTACGTTGCGCAGCGAGCGGATGAAGGTGAGAATCGCGGGTTTCCTTTCCCGTACCGGCGTCACGACGCCTGGTCTAGCTCCGCCTGCAACAACGTCCGCACTTCACCGGCGTTGGCTCGCCCGCTGGTCTGCTTCATTACGAGACCCAGCAGCGCATTTATCGCGCCTGACTTACCGCCGCGGTACTCGGCGACAATCTTAGCGTTATCCGCAATGATTTTCCTAACTATCTCCGCCAACTCGCCGTCGTTTTCCATGGCGCCGAGACCCTTTTCCGTCACGATGGACTGGGGTTCGGCGCCGGTTTCGAAGGCGGATCGCAGCACTTCTTTGGCCGTTGAGTTCGTGATCGTGCCCGCCTGCAGAAGCTTGAGCAGCTGCGCAAAGGACTCGCTGCTTAGCTTAAGGTCGGGGCTGTCGAGCTCCAGGCCGGAGTCGTTGAGCAGACGCGAGAGGTCGCCCAGGAGCCAATTCGCGACGAGCTTGGCGCTCGCAGCGTTGGGGCTCCCGAGCTGGCTCAGCGACGTCTCGTAGTAGTCCGCCTTGGCGCGCGACTCGGTGAGCAGGTTCGCTTCGTAGTCGGTGAGGCCGTACTGGGAGACGAAGCGGGCGCGGCGGGCGTCGGGCAGCTCGGGCAGGCCGGCGCGTATCTCCTCGACCCATTCGCGAGACACGGCGATCGGCGGCAGGTCGGGCTCGGGGAAGTAACGGTAGTCATGCGCTTCTTCTTTGGAGCGCTGGCTGGCGGTCTCCTGCGTTTCCTCGCGCCAGCCGCGCGTCTCGCTGACTACCTTTTTGCCCTCGTTGAGCAGCCTGGTCTGGCGCTCGACCTCGAACTCGGTGCCGCGCAGTGCGGCGCGGAAGCTGTTGAGGTTCTTCAGCTCCACCTTGGCGCCGAACTCCTCGGAGCCGCGTGGACGCAGGCTAAGGTTGGGTTCGCAGCGGAAGTTGCCTTCCTCCATGTCGGCGTCGCTGACGCCGATATAGCGCAGGATCTGACGCAACTTGGTGAGGTAGGCGACTGCCTCGGCGGGCGAGCGGGCGTCGGGTTCGGTGACGATCTCCATCAGCGGCATGCCGGCGCGGTTGATGTCGAGGAGCGAGAAGCCCTCGCCGGTCTCGTCGGTGCGGTGTAGCAGGCGGGCGGTGTCCTCTTCGAGGTGGACACGGTTGATGCGAATACGGCGCGTCACCCCTTCGACTTCGACGTCGAGGTAGCCGTTGATGCAGAGGGGCATATCGAACTCGGAGATCTGATAGCCCTTCATGAGGTCGGGGTAGGGGTAGTTCTTGCGGTCGAACTTGGCGCGCGGCGGGATCTCGCAGTTGAGGGCGAGGCCGGTCTTGATCGTGGCCTCGACGGCGGCGGCGTTGATCACCGGCAGGACGCCGGGCATGCCCATGCAGACGGGGCAGACGTGGGTGTTGGGTTCAGTACCGCTGTAGTCGGTGCTGCAGCGGCAGAACATCTTCGATCGGGTGGTCAGCTGCGCGTGAACTTCCAGCCCGATGACGGTTTCGTATGCGGTTTCTAAAGCCGAAATCATGTGGCGTCGCCAAGTATAACATCGATTCTGTTAACTAGCCGGAGATTTACTTAGATTCCGACTTCGAAAGGCGCATCGGGGTATTCACCCTTCAAGAGAGGCGGGAGCAGGTCGGCCAAGGTGCGCGGAACAAAGACCTCGTTCGATGCAGCAATCTCGGAGAGCGACCACCAGCGATGGCCGGTGACCCACTCTCGCTCGAGCTCGTCCTCATTGACGTGATCGCCAACCTCGTAGGCGTGGATACGGCAGACGAAGTAGCGTTCTCGCAGTTCGTAGACTTCGCCCATCCAAGGCAGCACATGTCTGCGCAGCCAGACGCACGGGCCAAGGGTAACGCCTTCGAGTCCGACCTCTTCTCTAAGCTCACGGATAGCAGCCTGCTCGGCTGTTTCTTCGCTCTCGAGGCCACCCCCAGGCGTGACCCAGACCGCGTCGATTTCGGCGTTTTCCAGGCGGAACTTGATCAACAGCAGGCGATCCGCCGCATCGATCAGGATGACGCGGGCACCTGGCCTGGGGATGGGTGAGGTCGCCACGTCCTAACGGTAGGCCGTCAGCACGATCATCGACGTCACCACCCAGGCGACGAGGGTCAGCAGCAGCGGCCTGTCCTTCAGCAGGACCTCTTCCGGGCTGCCGCCTTCATCCATGTTCAGCGAGAGGAAGAGGTAGCGGAAGATGCCGTAGCCGACGAAGGGGATGGTGATCATCATCATGTGGTTCTCGGGCAGGTTCTCCGCCGTGAAGGTGTAGAGCGCGTAGGCGATGATCGTCGA
>DASTLN010000303.1:0-7462 GCA_035714925.1 Dehalococcoidia bacterium
GACCGGGACCTGCCGCAACTCGTAGCCATCGTTTACTTCCATGCGCCGCATACGTTTCCTGATTTCGACATCGACTGGCGTCTGACGCCAGCTGAGCAGCGAGCATTCGGGGAGCGCTTGTCGAGCAGTGGTCGCATCGAGTTGGCAACTGACTAAGGCGATCCATCCTGTTCCACGGCCCGCTGCCGAGGGCCCCAACTAAAATGTCCCGTTAGGCACCAGCGAGTAGACTTCGAGCGTTTGGGCATCGTCATCCAGGCCCGGCTTCAGATGTCCGTGCGATACGCCGATCCTGACTGAAAGAGGTAACGGTGGGACAAAAGTGGTCCAGGCGCGACATTCTCCGGATGACGGGCGCGTGGGGCTTAATGTCGGTCGTACCGGGGGTCTCGCCTTTGCTCTTCGAGTGGCCCGGCAAGGAGTCGACGCCGCGATCCGCATCGCCGGTGACCGCGGCACCCGTCTTGTTCGGCGCGTGGGAGCCGGGTCCACCGGAAGCGGTCGACACGCTGGAGCGATCGGTCGGGCGGCCACTTGATATCGTGCACTGGTACCAGGGCTGGGGAGCCGAGGTGCAGGCGTTCGACGAGGAGCGCGCCAGGGCAACGGTGCGCCGCAACGCGCTGCCTCTGGTCACGTGGGAGCCATGGGACTACCGCCAGGGACGCGAACAGCCGCACTTCCGGTTAAGTAGCATCCGGGAGGGCAGGTTCGATCCGTTCCTGCGCACCTGGGCCCGGACCCTTCGCGAGTTCGGAAGGCCGATATGGCTCCGCTTCGCGCATGAGATGAATGCGAAGAGCTACCCCTGGTCCGTGGGTGTCAATCAAAACGGGGCGGCGGACTACGTCGCCGCATGGCGCCACGTGGTCGAAATCATGCGTGAGGAAGGCGCGACCAATGTTTCCTTCGTGTGGTCACCGGTCGTCCCGGCTGCCGACTCGACGCCGCTGGCTGAATGCTTCCCGGGTGACGACTATGTCGATGTCATTGGCATGGACGGCTACAACGCGGGCAGCGCGGCAGAATGGGGTGGCTGGCTCAGTCTCAGCCAGGTGTTCGGCAATCTCTACGACGAAATCGGGCGCCTCTCAAGCCGGCCGATCATCATTGCCGAGGTTGGCTGCGCAGAAGAAGGAGGCGACAAGCGCAAGTGGCTCGCCGACAGCTTCCAGCGAGAACTGCCGCAGCGTTTTCCCGCCGTTTCGGCCGTCGTCTGGTTCAACGAGCGCCGCGAGGCAAACTGGCGCCTCGATTCGAACCAGTCGACGCTCCAGACTGCGCGGGTCGTTTTCTCGTCGCCGCCGTTCTCAAGCTGACCGAAACAACACGCGACACTCCGATAGAAGGCCACTGATCGGGACGCCTTCGAGGCGCTATTCGTTGAGTCAGGTCAAGCAGTACGGCTGCGCTGGCCCAAGCGCTAACCGGCCGAATAGGTGATGCTCAAGCAAGTGACGTCAGGCGCCAGTTCTCGTACTACCTGTTCCAGAGCTTCTTCGAGGCGATGGCGGCGCCTTCTGACAGCGCTTTGAACTTCTCCCAGACGATGCGTGGATCGACTTCACGGGAGCCAGCCTGGGAGGCGAAGCCGCAGTCGTTGCCAATCATCACGTTCTCGCGTCCGACGAGGTTCGCGTAGTTGACGGTCAGCTGGGCGATGAACTCGGGATGCTCTACCCAGTTGGCGCCGTGGCTCAGCATGCCTGGGATGATGATCTTGCCATCCGGCAGCCTGATGTCCTCGAAGGCGTGGTAGTCGTGCATGTGACGCGGGTTCATTACCTCAAACGAGACAGCCTGCGCGTTCACGGCGAGCAGGTACCCGATGTAGTCACGCAGGTGGAGGTCGTAGATATGAGGTCCCTGGTTGATGCTGAAGCAGGTGTGGTAGCGGATCTTGTCCTCGGGGATGCCCTTGAGGGCGTAGTTGATCAGCTCTACGCGCGCTTCGGCGTGGCGTTTGCGCTCCTCGGGCGGTAGCTGGTCGCCCAGCCAGAGCGTGGCGGCGGACGGGTCGTCCATCTGGATCAGGAAGCCGGCGTCGATGATGGTCCGGTACTCCTCGCGCATCGCGTCGGCGAGAGCGGTGAGCAGCTCTTCCTGGGTCTTGTAGTACTCGTTCTGCTGATCCGCCAGGTTGGCGGGATTGGCCGACGATACGAAGGCCTCCGCGTAGCTCTGGCCTTCGAGCGCGGCCTTGAAGTTGTCGAGGTCGGCTTGCATCGCCGCCTGGCCGGTGTACGTAACCGGCCCGCGACAGACATAGGTCTTTGGCGGCGCCAACGCCGCACCGAACATGGCGACCTTGAAGTAGCGCTCGTAGTACTCCGGGAACTCCTGCACCTCGCGCCAGGGCCGTGATGGCGTCGTGCCTTCGGGAGGCAGTGGCAGCGCCTCGAAGCCGCTGAGGCGTTCCGCCTGGTAGGTCGCGAAGCCGCTCTTCGATTGCTCGCCGTCGTTGATCACATCGACGCCGCAGTCCGACTGACGGTGCACCACGTCTTTTACGGAGTCCTTGACGCGGCGCGCCAGCGCTTCTGCATCGTATGGCCGGCCGTTTTCCTTCTCGCGCATCAAGTCGAGCAGGTCGTCTGGCCTCGGCAGGCTGCCGGTATGGGTGGTGAGGATGCGGTCTTGGCTGCGTTTCATGGCTCTTACTTACCCCCAGAGACGCTTCGAAGCGATGGCGGCACCTTTGATTTGAAAGCTGGGGGACACCCCCAGACCCCCGCTAAAGGGGCACATGCTTCGCTGTCGCGTTTTCATGGCGCTTACTTACCCCCAGAGACGCTTCGAAGCGATGGCCGCGCTTTTGATTTGAAAGCTGGGGGACACCCCCAGACCCCCACTGAAGGGGCGCATGTTTTGCCTTAAGCGCTTCATCGGTCATTTACCCCCAGAGACGCTTCGAAGCGATCGCGGCGCCCTCCGACATGGCGCGGAGCTTGGCCCAGACCACCTCTTCGTGGCCGACGCGGGAGCCGATGCCGCAGTCCGTCCCCGTCTGCACATTTTCCTTGCCGACGAGGTTGGCGTAGTTGACCAGCCGCTCGGCGACGAGCTCAGGGTGCTCCACGAGGTCCGTAGCGTGCGAGAGGACGCCGGGCATCAGCATTCTGCCGTCCGGCAGCCTGACGTCCTCCCAGACGTGATACTCGTGCTCGTGGCGCACGTTCGCGGCTTCGATCGAGTACTGCTGAGCGTTGATCTTGACCATGAGGTCGGCGATGTACTTCAGCTCGATGTCGTTGGTGTGCGGGCGGTGGCCGCTGCCCCAGCAGGTGTGGAAGCGGATCAGGTCCTCGGGCAGTCCTTCGATCGAGTGATTGAGGATGTCGACGCAGAAACCGAGGTACTTGCGGTACTCCTCGACGCTCCAGTCCGGGTAAAACATCCACGACGTACAGAACTCCGGCTCGTCGAGCTGGACGATGAGGCCGGCATCGGTGATTGCCCTGTACTCCTCACGTACCGCCTCGGCGACGGCCGTCATGTACTCCTCTTCCGTCTTGTAGTAGTCGTTGCGGACGCCGGCGCCTATGCTCAGCGGCCCCAGTGCGGCGACGTAACCTTCGACATCCTTACCGGCGATCGCGGCTTTGAGGTTGTCGACGTCCGCTTTGACCGCGGTGTGTCCGGTGTAGGTGATCGGACCGGTACAGGCGCGCTGCTCGCGCAGGTTGGCGTTGCGTACCTCGCCGGGCGTCGCGAAGCCCGGGCGTATCGGGCCGCCGGAGCCGGAGAACCAGAGGCCGGAGGTGAAAAAGCCCGGGAAGTCGCGGCGGTCTCGCTCCGCGGTGCCGGCGCGCTTTGGCGGGCGGTTGGGGTCGACGTCGACCATCGAGTAGCCGTTGATGCGGTCGTGGATGTAGCCGCCGTAGCTGCCAGCCTTGGCGTACTCGCCGTCGTTGACGATGTCGACACCGCATTCGATCTGCTGATCGACGATCCACTTCACGGCGCCGGGGAGCCGTTTTGCGTACTCCGCCGAGTTGGCGCCCTCGCGGTTGAGACCGCCGTCGATCAGCTCGTTGAGGGCGTCAGGCCGGGGCAGGTTACCGGCGTGGGAGACCAGGATGCGATCTGTGCTATGCCTCAACGCATTCTTCCTTTCAATGTCGCGGCCAGTATAAGTGAGAGAAGGACTCTCTTCGGCAGAGAACAAGGCCGAGACCGGAGGAGCACCGGTCTCGGCCTCGCCTGCCACGGGCGGCGGAAGGGAGCCGCCTTCTACACGTCCTTCGTCTTGTCGTACCAGAATCGCGGCCAAGTCTCCGACTGCTCCGTGAAGATGGAGCGTGGCGTGAACGCCCTGTAGTTGGCGAAGTACGGCCAGGCGACGGAGAAACCGCTCGCGATGCCCGGCCAAGGCACGGCGACCATCTGGTCTGCCATCTCGATCTGCAGGTCATTGAGGACGCTGAGCCTTTTCTCGCGGTCCAGCTCAACGCGCTGGGCCTCGACCAACTCTTGCGTCTTCGCGTACCAGGGGAACACCTCCCGGTAGAAGACCTGCGGCGCGGCGCCGACGTTGAAGCGGACGCTGATGTGAGCATCGATGTCGCCGCTGGCGCCGGGGCCGTTGTCCAGGACGATTCCTTCAAACTCGCCACCGCCGTTGAAGTAGTTGGGCAGGTACTCGGTACGTTCCACCTGATTGAGCTGAAGGTCGAACAGCCCGCTGCTGTTCAACATGCCGTGCAGGATCTCCTTCTGGGACGCGTTGCCGAAGGGGCCGATGTATGCGCCCATCTTCAGCGGTGCGGTCACTCCTGCCGCTTCGATCATCTTTCGAGCTTCATCGACGTTGTACTGGAAGTACGTTGCGGCCTCCCCGAGACCGTCGCCCTTCGGGTCGATCCAGTAAGGCGGCTCACCCGCCGCGAAGTGTGTGTGCCAGTTGGAAATCACCGGCAACCCTTCGCTCTCGAACTGCGGGATGTTGTAGGCGGTATCGAGGTAGAGATCGCGGTCGACGACCATCGAGGTGGCTCGCCTCACGCGGACGTCGTGGAACGGCGAGTCGGGCAGCAGACCGAAGTTCATGAACACGGGCCGAGTGTCCGGGAAGGCATCCGCGTACATCGCGAGGCGCGGTTCCTCCTTCTTGACCGCCAGGGTATCCTCGGCAGTCAAACCGGAGAAGGAGGCGCTACCGGGGTCGGCCCAAAGGTTGCCAGCAACCAGCTGCACCCGCCGCTGCGCGTACTCACTGATGATCGTGGCTTTCAGCCCATCGAGGTAGGGTTGGCCCGGCGCCACCGGCCAATCGTCGTTGCGTTCGTAGGTGAAGGCGACGCTAGGCTCCCACTCGACGAGACGCCAGGGGCCGCTGCCGCGCATTTCATTGGCGGCGTCGAAACCACCATCGGCCTCCTTCGGCATGATGTAGAGGTAACGCTGGAAGGCAAAGCGGGCCATCATGTTCGCGATTGGGAACGCGAGCTTGACCTGTACCGTGCCGCTGTCAATCGCCGAAACGGACTCCACGGGCGAGGTCGGCGCGAATTCGTTGTAGAACTCAGACCGCGAGAGGCCGGTCGCGCGGAACTTCTCAGCACTAAAGACGACGTCATCGGCGTCGATGGGCCGGCTGTTGGTTGGCGGCCGCGGGTCGAACTTCATGCCGGAGCGTAGTTTGAAGGTGAAGGTCAGGCCGTCCGGGGTCGACTCCCAGGACTCGGCGCCGTCGGGTTCGACCTCACTCGTGGCGTTCTCCGGGTAGATGCCGGGGGCGTAGCTGACGAGGCGGCTGTAGGTCCATGGCGCGTGCGCTGACCCGGCCGTCACCAGGTAGGGGTCCAGGCTCTGGAGGTCCGCGGTGATGAAAGTCGGCCAGGTACCACCTTGCTTCGCCGCGCTACTCGTGTCTTCAATCGGCGTGATCAGGTCGGACTGAACCTGCGACGACCCGCCGCCGGCGCTTGACGAACCTCCCGAGGTGCTTCCGGATGTGCCGCCGCCATCATCGTCGTCGTCTCCGCCGCAGGCGGCGAGGAGGATAGCAGCCACCGATGTGGCGCCGGTTGCGGCCAGAGCGCGACGTCGAGAGATACGCCTTTCCAGGGTTCTTCGCCAGTAACTCATGTTTGCTCTCCTTGTGCGCTGCGAGTGCTCTTGCCAACGTGCGTTCGGCCTCGGGCGCGGTGCCATGATAGTGCGCCTACCGTGAATTTTGTCAACCCCTGTAGTTTTGTCGGAAGGAGTGTATGATTGGGCATCAATCTGCAATTTAGAGTCTATAATCTGCCTCGATGCCGATATTCCGCATTCATGAGGAATTTATCTCACCTATGTCATGTATGCATAAAATATGAGAAGTTTAGGCGTGGTCACATGATTACGGGGCGTCAGCGACCGACAGAACCGGCCAGATAGGAGGGCTGAGGCTATCGCTGAAAAGCTAGCAGAGACGCTGCAGGAGGCTGAGCAAAAGCTCCTTCTCCTCCTGCGAGAACGTGGCGCAGGAGGCCGTCATGCGCTCGCTCATCACTGGCAGGACCCTGAGAAAGGTCTCTTCTCCCTCGGGCGTGAGCTCGGCGAAGCTGACGCGTCTATCGGACTCGCTGCCGACGCGCCGCACCAGCCCAGTCTTGGCAAGCGCACCGACCAGGTTCGTGGCCATGGTGGGACTGATGCCGGCGGCTTTGCTCAACTTGCTCAGCGCCATTCGCTTCTCCGGCGTGCAGTACAGCGTCCGCATGATCGCCAGACGGCTGCCCGTGATACTCACAGGCAAGTCGAGGGCATCGATGGCGCGCGTGTTGTCGAGGACTTGCCGGTGATTGGCCAGCCACAGCATGAGCTGCACGGCGATCGCCAGCGGGTCGGCCGAGCCCAGCAGCTCCGCGTACTGGCGCACGCCCACCGTAACCCACTCCTGGGGGTCGGCCGAGTTGACCGACACGGGGGCATGCGCGGCGTCCGGCTCGGAGACCTGTCCAGCCATGTGGCTAATAGTTCCACCCTGAGGGTAGGAGCGTCAAACGCGAGGAAGGGAACGGGGGCCAGCAGGATTCGAGGCCAGTCGATTCGAAATCTCGAGCAACGACCATGGGTTAGAAGTAATACACTGCAGGCAACGCAGGAACTAGTGCAGAGGAGGTCAACAATGGCGACCGAAATCGTCAGAGGTAGCAAGGCAGGCGTCACCGTCCGTCAGCCCGATCCGCCCGCGCCGGGAGAGTTGCGCCAGACGCCGCGCGAGATCGAAGGTCCTTACCTGAGGCTGGCGCCGCCCGAGCGATCCAACCTGCTGGAGCCGGGCGACAAGCCGGAGCTGGTGCTGACGGGCCGCGTCACCAACGAGAAGGGCGCACCGATCCCCAACGCCATCGTCTACCTCTGGTCCTCGGATGCGGCGGGCAATTACGACATGGTCGGCTACAAGTACCACGGCTACCAGGTGACCGACGCCGAAGGGCGCTACGAGTTCACCACGATCATCCCCGGTTGCTAC
>DASTLN010000304.1:0-4392 GCA_035714925.1 Dehalococcoidia bacterium
GTAAGTTAGGGCGCCGCGGCCCAGCAGCTTCTTGTCGATGATGTCCTGGAAGATGCTCTCGACTTCCGTGAAGTGCGTGCGCCGTCCAACCACCGGCTTCACGAGCCCGCGCGCCATAATCTCCATCGTCTCGATAAACTCGGCGCGCGTCGAATGGCGCGAGCCCGTGATCACGTACTCGCCGCCGATCAGCCCCGAGCCGTTGAACGTCACGTTGCCTTGTCCGGCGCCGATAATCACGGCTCGCCCGCCGGTTCCCAGGCTGTCGATCGCCGCCTGGAACGTCGGGCCGTAACCCGCGTAGTCCACCGCCGCGTCGACACCCTTGCCGCTGGTCAGGCGTTTCGCCTCCGCCGCCAGGTCAAAGCCGTCGCCGGTGAGGATCGTCTCGTCGGCGCCCCACTCGCGCGCCAGCGCCAGCTTGTCCTCCGATACGTCTGCGGCGATCACCCGCGCCCCGAACAGCTTCGCCACCTGCACGCCGTGGATCCCAACGCCGCCGCCGGCGCCGATCATCAACACGGTGTCGTGAGGGTTGAGCCTGGCGCGCTCCCGCATGCAGTGCCAGTTCGTGTTCACCGCGTCGGCCGCGATCGCCGCCGCCTCGTAATCCAGTCCCTCCGGGATCGGCAGGAAGTTGCCGGCAGGCAGACAAACGTAGTCGGCGAAGCCACCATCCCGGTGCACGCCAACGTAACCGGCGTGGTTCTCGCACAGCGTCTCGCGGCCGCCGCGACACCAGCGGCAGTGACCGCACACGAGATAGAAGTAAACGGAGCAGCGGTCGCCCGCCCTCACGTTCGTCACACCCTCGCCCACCTCGACGATGTCCCCGCCCAGCTCGTGGCCCATGATGCGCGGCGTCTCGCCCCCGGAACGGCCGCTGCGCATGTTGAGCAGCGTCAGCCCCACGCCCGCGGCGCGCACCTTGAGCATCGCTTCGCCCGGGCCGGGCCGTGGGTCGGCGCGCTCTTCGTACCGGGACGCCTCGCCCCACCGCGCCACGACCATCGCCCTCACGATTAGGCGCTCCCCAGCAGCAGCCTGCGGTGCAACGCGCTGATCATCTCGTCCACGCCCGCGCAGGCCCAGACGTCGAAGAACGGCGAGTCCTGCAACGCCTGGAACAGCGGCCCGGTGCGCGCCGCCGCGTCCGCCGCCGGCTCCCCGGCCAACGGTTCGCGGATCTTCGCCACCACCGGGTCCTTGTTGTAGATCGCCGGGTACTCCTGGTAGTGGTAGAGGTACTCGATGTCCTTCGTGTAGAAGACGCAGACGGGAATCGACTGCCACGTATTGCCGTCCTTGTGATTGAGGAACTCGGCCATGATGTCGGCGTTGCTGTCCGGCGCCTCGGCCAGCGAAGGGACGTGCACGTCGGAGAACTTCTGCCCGTCGCGCCGGAAGATGCGCAGCTCCAGCCCCGTCTCGGCCGCGATGCGCGCGAACATCGGCACGTCGCGCCGGCAGTCGGACGACCAGTCCTCCGAGATCGCCAGCATCTTCGACGGCCCGCCCGGCTGCGCCACCAGCCACTTCCACGCCGCCAGCTGCGCCTCGGTCAGATGCGCCTTCTCGAACGCCTCGCGAAAGAACCCGCTGTAGTCACGGCGTAGCGTTGGCGCCACCTTCGGGTCGTTCTGAATCGCAGTCCCTTCGCGCGCCAGGTTCTCCGGCGTCCCGATGTATGCCACGTACTCATCGAAAGTCATGCCGGAGGCATAGCGCTCCGCCGTCACCACACTCGCCATCCAAAGCTCCCTCTAAAGCGACGTCGTCACTCCCAATCGGGGTGACTATACCCCGCCCTGAAGGGCGGAGCTTGAACTGAAGCCGCGGCCTTCAGGCCGGGGTACATATAACGCCCCGTATGCCGTATGCCGTATGCCGTATGCCGTATGCCGTATGCCGTATGCCGTATGCCCGTATGCCCCTATGCCCGTATGCCCTGAGCCTACTCAGCTTTCCCCAACGCCCGCCACACCCGCTCCGCCGTCACCGGCAGCTCGAACAGCCGCGCTCCGGACGCGTCCGCCACCGCGTTCGCGATCGCCGCCGCCGTCGCGTTGTTCGCCAGTTCGCCGATCGCCTTCGCGTCGTAGGGGCCCATGCCGCCCACTGACGGCACCAGCACCGTCTCCAGCGGCGGCAGGTCGCGGATCGTCGGCAGCTTGTAGTCCCCGAGGTGGCCGTTGAGGACCCGCCCATCCTGGACAACGAACTCCTCCGTCATCGCCAGCCCGTAGCCGGTCGCGAAGCCGCCGTTGATCTGCCCCTGGTGCCCTATCGGGTTGATCACGGTCCCGACGTCGTGCGCCGTGATCACCCGCTGCACCTTGACCTCACCCGTCTCCGGATCGACGTTTACCTCAGCGACCTGGGCGCTGAAGTACATCACGTCCTCATCCTGAAACGCGTCGTGCTCGAACCTGACGGTTAGGGGTAGGCTGGCGCCGTCGGCCAGCATCTCCTTGAGCTGGCTGCACGCCTTGGCGACGGCCGTGCCCTCGGTGTACGTCACGCGGCTGGCACGCGGTCCTTCGTCAAATGGCGTCGAGTCGGTGTCTCCCGGCCGCACACGCACCTTGTCCAGCGGCACACCGAACTCGCTCGCCACCATCTGCTGCTCGATCGTGTGAGTTCCGGTGCCAACGTCGACGGTTGGACTGAGGACCGAGAAGCTGCCGTCCTCTTCCGCCGTGATGACCACACCCGCGGCGCCGCCGCCGATCTGGCGCCCGAAGATCGCCACGCCCCGGCCGTAACCGGGACCGCGTTGCACCGGCGACTCCGCCGCTTTCGCCACCGCGGCCTGCAGCACCTCTCGCGCCGAGATCGCGCGCAGGTTGCGCCCAACCGCATCTTCCTCGCCCGGCGACACCATGTTCTTCAGCCGGAACTCCACCGGGTCGATGCCCAGCTCGGCAGCCAGCAGGTCGGTATGGCACTCCAGCGCGAACGAGTACTGGTGCGCTCCCGGCGCCCGGAAGTAACCGCCCGGCGTCGTATTCGTGTAGATCTGCAAGAACTCGAAGTCGGAGTGGGGTATGCGGTACCCGCCGCCGACGTAGTGCCACGTCGACAGCGCCGCGTTCGGCTTCATCGCCCCGTAGGCGCCGCTCGCGTGTACGGTGCGCACCTTGCGCGCCACTAGCGTCCCGTCCTTCATGACTCCCGACTTCACGACCACAACCGTGGGGTGCGTCGGGTTGCTCGCCGTCAGCTCCTCGGCGTAGCTCATGACGATCTTGATTGGACGACCCGTCGCCCGGGCCAGCAGGTATGCGATCGGTACGTCCCGCGCGTCGCCTTTGCCGCCGAAGTCCCCGCCGACCGCGACGACGTTGACGCGAATCTGCTCGACGGGGATGCCCATCGCTTCGGACAGCTGGATTCGCACCCGAAACGGCGCCTTGGCCGAGCACCACACCTGGATACGTCCATTCGGATCGATATCCAACACACTGGCGTACGGCTCCAGGTAGCCCTGGTGACGGCTCGGCACCTTGAACGTGTGCTCCATGACGAGGTCGGACTCAGCGAACCCTGCCTCGATGTCGCCCTTCTGCCACGCCAGCCGAGTCTGCCCGTTGTGTACGTCCGTCGCGATGCGCTGCATCGGGAAGCCCGGGTAGGACGCCGCGTCCTCGTGGATCAGCGGTGACTCCGGTTTCATCGCCTCAAGCGGGTCGAAGACGGCCGGTATCTCCTCGTACTCAACCTCGATCAGCCCCAGCGCCTCTTCCGCCGCCTCCTTCGACTCCGCCGCCACCGCCGCGACGCGGTCGCCGACGTAGCGCACGCGCTCCCAGCACAGCACCGGCAGGTCGCGCAGGATCTTGCCCTGCGTGTGGCCCGGCGCGTCCTGCCCCGTGATCACGGCATGCACCCCCGGCGCCTTCCGTGCTGCCGAAGCGTCTATCGACTTGATGATGGCGTGGGGATAGGGGCTGCGCAAAATCGCGCCCCAAAGCATCCCCGGCAGGTCAACGTCGCCGGCGTAGCGCGTGCCGCCCGTGACCTTGTCCGGCCCCTCAATACGCCCCACGCGAGCGCCAATCGGCGATGACGTAGTCATGGCGCCAATCTTACTAGTAGTACGGGTTCGCTTCCGGCAGGTCGAGGTAGAACTGACCCAGGTTCTCGTACGCCACGTCACTCACCGCCAGGTGCTGCGCGCCGGCATTGATGTCTCGCATGCACATCTGCAGCTTGTTCTCCAGGTGCAGCGCCTCGCCGCCGCCGAAGCGAAACGCCTGCGTCGCGATGCTCGCCGCAACCTCGGTACAGTAGACCGCCGAGGCGCGCATCTCCGCCTCCAGCGCCGGGTCCGGCATCACGCCCTCGCAGGCGACTTCCCACGCCCGCTCGTGCACCTCGAATGTCACCATC
>DASTLN010000305.1:0-7879 GCA_035714925.1 Dehalococcoidia bacterium
CTGCCCCACGGAGCCATCCGTCAGGTCCAGCACCAGCCACGCCATGGCGAACTGCTGCAGCCCTTGAGCGCCGGTCGCGCCGAAGCCGCTAACCCAGTACCAGCGGAAGGTCTTGTTCCGCAGCGCGCGAAACGGCTCGGTAAGATGGACCCGCGGACGCGCTTCGCCGGCGTTCACAACGCCACGCTATCTTAAGCTCCCGATGCTCCTGGCGGCTCGCGCCTCAACAGCACGCATTCACCGCATTCTATAGACCGCAACCTAACGCGGCGCCCATGAAGCGTTCTCGATCGAGCCTAGGGCAGGACTTCATCCACGATCTCGTAGCACTCGGTCGAGACCGTCGAGTACAGCCCGCGGCGGTTCCCCGCCCGGTACTCGGCCGACTGCGGGCTCTCGAGATACGCGTTGTAAGCGTCACGGTTCGTACGCCGCGCCAGGCAAAGAAACGTGTCGCTGTGCTCCGAGTCGCCGTCCAGGCACCGCAATGTCTGTAGCCCCGCCGTCCCCGGCACCTGCAACGCCAGGCCGTCATGCCGCCGCCGGTTCTCGATGAACTCGTTGGCATCGTCCGGCCCCACGCGATAGATGCTCCGCACCATGTAATCCCCCTCGATGCTTCCCGGCGAATCGATTTTCAAGTCCCACTCGCGCCCGACAGGCAGGCCTTCGTAAAGCCCCTCCGGCCGGCTCTTCGGGTAGTCCTGCCCGTCCGGTGTCGCGCGAAAGGCGAGGTAAGCATCGCGATCGTCCCACGCACGCAGGATCAGATAATCGGTCGGATTGCCCAGATACCGCGCCACGATGCCCCGCACGAATCCCGCGTTCGGCTTCATCAGTCCATGGATCCAGTTCAGCCGCGTGATCGCCTCGCTCTGCCGCGTATTCCTGACGCGCAGAATCTCCTGCAAGAGAAACATCCCAGCGCTACCCCTTTTTCACCAACGGCATAACCTCGCTCCCAAACCGCTCGATCTGCTCGCAGATCACCGCCCGCGGCGTCCCCACCGGCTGCCCCACCATCACCTCTTCGAGGCCCGGGTACGTCTCCTGCAACTCCAGCAGCTTCTCAGCGATACGCTCCGCCGGCCCGCAGATCCACGACCCCGCCTCGAACTGGTCTCGCACCGTCGGTAGCCCCGCCTGCCGCGCCCGCTTCGGGTCCGCCAGCATCTCGATCTGCTCGTCCGTCAGCGGCCCCGCGAAGCCCAGCGGCCCGAACATCTTCTGGTGCTCCTCCACGTACGGCTGCACCCGCTTCATCACGTCTTCTTCCGACCCCGAGTCCGTCACGAAGCACGAGAAGCCGACGATCAAGTCGCCGCCCAGCGCCGTCGCCCGGCCGTGCTCCGCCAGGCGTTCCTGCCACGCCTCGATCAGCCCGTGGCGCGCCCCGCCGACCGCCGCGCCGCCGCCCATGAAGCCCTTGATCCCGTTACGCACCATGAAGTCGAGCCCCCGCTCGCTCGCGCTGACGATCGGCTGCCAGCACTCGAACGGATGCGTCGGCCGCGGTACCAGCGTGATCTCCTCCAGCTCGTAGCCCCGGTACGGCACCCGCGGCGGGATCGTGTAGTGCCTCCCGTGATGCGAGAACGACTCCTCCCGCAGCGCCTTCAGCACCAGCTCCACCTGCTCCTCGAACAGGTCCCGGTTCGCCGTCGCGTCCTGCACCGGCCCGCCGAAGGTCTCTACCTCCCGCGTGTGGTACCCCCGCCCGACGCCGAACCGCACGCGGCCGTCCGTCAGGATGTCCGCCATCGCGTAGTCCTCGGCCAGCCGTAGCGGGTGCCACATCGGTGCGATATTGAACCCGCAGCCGACACGCAGCCGCTCCGTCTGGCTCGCGATCTGCACCGCCATCATCAGGATGTTCGGGATGCACTCGTACCCCTCGCGCTGGAAGTGGTGCTCGGCGAGCCACAGCGTGTCGAAGCCATGGCGGTCCATCAGCTTCGCCATCTCCTGCGCCGTCTCCAGCGGCGTGATCAGCTTCTCGTTGTCGTACCGCCGCGAGTTGACCGGCGTCCCCTCGAACCCCAGGTCGTCCAGGTCCACCTGCCCCGCATACAACGTGCTGAATCCCTTGATCACAACGAAGCTCCCTACAGACCGTCCAGCCCACCGTCGGCGATATGCCTGTTATCTGCTATCTGCTATCTGGCCCATCCGCTCTTGGCGAAATGTGCGCCTGTCACGTATGCCCGTATGTCTCCTATGCCCTACCCGCTCGCACCGCCCCCGCCACCTTCGTCATGAACTCGACGAAGATCGGCGCCACCGCCTCGTCGCGCTCGTAGATGATCTCGTTCCCCGCCGCCCGCTGCGCCTCGACCTCCGCCGCTGTCAGCGAGTCGTGCAGCTCGGAGTTCGGCAGGATGCTGTCCAGCGTCCGCGCCACCGGCTCCGGGTGCGTCTGGTCGTGCCCCGGCAGGATGCACGTCGGCATCGTCAGCTTGACCAGGTCTTCTTCCCGTGCCCCGATCACCGGCAGGTCGGCGCCCTCCAGGAAGTAGCGCTTCCAGTCCTCCATCGCCGCGATGAAGACCTCGGGCGCCATCGTCATCAGCTTCGCCCGGTTCGACGCGTTCGCCGCGATCAGGCCCGAGAAGTGCTCCGATTCGCACACCTCGGCCATCCCGCCCCGCTGCGCCATCTCGATGAACTGGTCGTAGTAGTTGAACGCCAGCCGCTTCGCCGCGTACTCGCCGCCCGTCACGCGCCACAACAGCAGCCCGCGCACGACCTCCGGGTGCCGCATCGCCACCAAAAGCGACAGCCGGCATCCCGACGACGCGCCACCAACGAACGCCGGCGCCGCGTCCAGCTGCCGCAGCAGCTCCGCCAGGTCGTCGGCCCACACCTCGTACTCCGAGACCTCGCCGCCGATCGACACGTCGGACGCCCCGCAGTTGCGACGGTCATGCAGCAGCACCCGGTATCCCGAGTCCGCGATCAGCCGCGCCAGCCCCGCGATCTCGCTCCCACCGCGCCGCCCGCCCGGCGAAAGCGCCACCCACGGCCCGCTCTCTCCTACCACCTCATAGCTAAGCCTCACGCCCCGCACATCAGCTACCGGCATCACTCACCTCCAGGTTTTCTCTCGTGCGCTTTCTGACCACGAAACCGCAGGTTTCAACCTGCAAAGTCCGCTATCTCCCCAACACCCCTCTGTCTAACCACGAACTCCCTCTCCTCTCGAAGCACCAGAGCCCCGTAGGGACGCAGCCTTAGCTCCGTCCCTACGTCCCATCCCTACCATCCACCCTCTGCCTCGCCACCTGCTACCTACTACCCGTTACCTGCCACCTGTAGCTCGGGCTTGTAGCTTGTAGCCTGTAGCTAGTTACCTGTTACCTGTTACCTCCGCGAGTCCACGAGTCCTCACCACGTCCCCTCCAACACATACAACCCGCCCGTAAACCGCTCGATCGCGTAGATCAGCCCGTTCTCGTCCACGTACACGTCGTTCATCTGCGCCGCCCCGAACCGCGACCCCGCCGGCGCCTCCGGGATGTAGTACCCCAGCTCAACCGGCGCCCACGGGTTCGAAACGTCGTGCACTCGCACACCCGCGTTGAAGTACGCCCCGTACACCAGCCCATCCGACCTCAAAGCCGTCGCCAGGGGATGGTTCTCGTGCAGGTTGTGCGCCCCGAACCGCCCATCGCGCGACGCGAACTCTTCGACCGGCGGGATCGGCAGCGTCCCCGTGATCATCGGCCGCGTCTCGTCGTGCATGTCGACCACCCACACCGGCTTCGGCCAGTCCTTGCCACCCGGCTGGATCGCCTCGTCACTCACGATCAGCGTCTCCTGGCTGAACAACGGCAGCACCGTATGCGTGAACCCCGAAGCCGGCGGGTGGTAATCGAGCTGGCTGATCATCCGGGGGTTCGACTTGTCGGAGATGTCGAGGATCACGACCCCGCCGTCGATGTAGCCGATGTACGCCCGGTCGGGCCGCTCCGGGTACACGTTCGTGTTGTGCGTCCGGTACCCCATGTCGAAGTCGGCGTGGCGCTCCGGCGGCGGCGCGCTGTCGCCCTCCATCGTCCCTGGCAGCCACCAGCGCCCGACCTCCGTGGGCTTCGCCGGGTCGCGCACGTCGATGATCTGGTAGAACTGGTCGTCCAGCTTGTTCGTCGGCGTCTTGTCCGGCGCCCCGCTCGACAGGTGGATGTACTCCCCGTCGACGAACCACAAGCAGTGCGCCCCGCGCGAATGCGGCCCCGACCGGTCAAGGAACGAGATCGACCTCGGGTTCGCCGGGTCCGACACGTCGAACAGCTCGACACCCGCCGGCGTCAGCCCCGGCTCCTTCGTCTGGTACGCCACCGCCAGGATGTCCCCCACCGCATCCAGAGAGTTCGACCGTACATTCTCGTGCGGCAGCTCCGTCTGCGCGATGACGAACGCCTCCGTGGGGTCGGAGACATCCACAACCGTAAAGTTCTTCGGCGCCGACTCATGCGCGATATACAGCACGCGCCGCCCGTCAGACGTCTGCTGCAGCGCCAGTCCCTCGCCGCCGTTGCCGAACCCGTTGAGGTTGTTGTGACTGATCAGGCGCATATTCCGCGCCTCCGGCACCCCGTTCATCTCAACCCCCTTCTGTGACCTCTATCATGACTACCATTGCGAGCCATCGACCGTCAGTGAGAGGCGAAGCAATCTCGGTAACCACGCTTCGAAATTCAACCTCGCACCGCCACCGCCTCTACCCCGTCTGTCATCCTGAGCCAAGCGAAGGATCTGGCTTCGGTGTCACGCCGTCCTCGCCCTCACCAGACCAAATCGCTGCCTCACCCCATTGCGAGCCGTCGACCGCCAGGGTCGAGGCGAAGCAATCTCGGTAACCACCCTCCGAAATTCAACCTCGCACCGCCACCGCCTCTACGCCCCGTCTGTCATCCTGAGCCAAGCGAAGGATCTGGCGTCGGCGTCACGCCGTCCTCGCCCCCACCAGACCCATCGCAGCCTCATCCCATTGGGAGCCATCGACCGCCAAGGTCGAGGCGCAGCAATCTCGGGCCAAACGCCACGCGCAACTCACACGCTCCGGCTTCCGGCCCGTCTGTGCCGCCGCGGGATTCAACCTGCAGAGCCGTCATAACCTCCCCAACCAAACCTATTCACCAACGCCTTGGCCTAGGGGCAGCGGGGGCGTAGCCCCCGCGGGGGGAGTCTGAGGGTCTCCTCTACGTTGCGCCGTGCCCTATGCCTACGTCCTCGTCACCCCCACAACGCCTTGCTCGCCATCTCTGCCCCCTCCGCCAGCGCCTTCAGCTTCGCCCAACCGATCTGCATGTGCACCCGGTTCCCCATCCCGCAGTCCGTCCCCGCGATCACGTTTTCCTTTCCCACCAGCTCCGCGTACTGGATGATCCGGTCCGCCACCAGCTCCGGGTGCTCGACCACGTTGCTCGCGTGGCTCACGACACCCGGTATCAGGATTTTGCCCTCGGGCAGCTTCACGTCCCGCCACACCTTCCACTCGTGCTCGTGCTGTGGGTTCGCCGCCTCCACCGAGTACGCCTCCGCATCCACTTGCAGCATCAGGTCGACCACGTGCTTCAACGGGAGGTCGTGCGTGTGCGGACCGTGCCAGCTTCCCCAGCAGATGTGGTACCGCACCCGGTCCGCCGGGATGCCACGCAGCGCGTGGTTCTGCGCCTCGATGCGCAGCTGCGCGAACTTGCGGTACTCCTCGATCGACGGGCTCGGCACGATCATGTCGTACGTGTCCGGCAGCCCCGGGTCGTCCAGCTGCAGCACGAACCCCGCATCGACGACCGCCTTGTACTCCTCGCCGATCGCCTCCGCCAGCGCGAACAGGTACTCCTCATCCGTCTTGTAGTACTCGTTGTAGAAGAAGTGCTCCAGCCAGCCCGGCGCCAGCACGCACATGAACGTCTCTTCCGGCTTCACACCCGACTGCGCCAGCGTCTCCTTGAACAGCGCGACGTCCCGCTTGACTTCGTCCTGCCCGATGTACTTCAGCGGCCCGCTGACCACCGTCCGGTCCCGCTGCCCGAAACCGCCGCGCGTGCCGCCAATGGTCAAGGAGTCGTAGAACTCGGCAAACTCGATCCGCTCGTTGGTGTGCCCCGACATCATCGCCGCTTCGCCCTCTTTGACGGGCCGTGACGATAGTCCGGTCATGCGGCGGCTGTAGTACGCCAGCGAGAAACCGATCTTTCCCAGCTCGCCGTCGCTGATCACGTCGATCCCCGCCTCGTCCTGCTTGCGGATCACGTCCACCATCTCGGCGCGTATCTGCGGCATGATCGCGTCGATGTCCATAGAATCGCCGCGCTGGATCGCCCGCGTCTTCTCCTGCAGGTCGTCTGACCCTGCCAGACGCCCCGCGTGCGTCGTCAAAATCCGGTCTGTACTCCGCTTCATCACGTCCCTCGTCTAGTCGCAGCGGCGGGGTACCGCATATCTGCGCCGCAGTCTACACCCGTCCCCCCACGATCACGCGACCACGTAACCTCAACAGAAGCAGCCCAAACCCCATCGCAAGCCGCGAAACCCTCAACGGAACCAGCCCAAACCCATTGCGAGCCACGAAACCCTCAACGGAAGCAGCCCAAGCCCCATCGCGAGCCACGAAACCTCAACGGAAGCAGCCCAAACCCCATCGCGACCCACGAAACCCTCCACGGAAGCAGCCCAAACCCATTGCGAGCCATCGACCGCCCAGGTCGAGGCGAAGCAATCTCGTCGGCCCGTCCTCCCCAGACGCAACCATACAAACACAAGGCCCGGGGCCAGTACCGCCGTAAGAGCGGTTCGCGAACCGCCCCTACGCTCCGGCTCTCAACTACATGGCCCGAACATCGCACACGCAGCCCAACGTAGCCCAACATAGCTGGCCTCACGTAGCCGAGGCTTTCCAGCCTCGGCGTCATTCGCGAACCAACAGCTCAAGGTCAAACACGCCAGCAGGGTCAGTAGGGCGCAGTGCATCTTGAGCCCCGTCGAAGGGCCCTGCGGAGAGTCTGAGGGTCGCAGAGTCACCCAGAGACGTCTCCCCTCAGGTCAAATCAAGAGGAGACGAAGCGCACAAGCCGGAGCGATAGCGACGGCGCAGGCCTGCCCTTCGCGAAGCGGAAGGGACGCGCAGCCCTCGACGCTCGGACGCAGTCCGCGGCCGCAGCACACTCGCTGCCCTATGCCCTGTGCCTATGCGCTCTGCTCTTTGTACAACCCCAACGCCCGAAACACCGGCTCATCCGTAAAGCTAAACAGATACGCCGGATGGCTCGCCGACAGGTTCACGTGCTCGTGCCACGCCCACCCCGGCACCACGAACACGTCCTTCGAGTCCCACTCCAGCGTCTCACCGTCCACCACCGTAGCCCCCTGCCCCTCCACTACGTGGTACACCTTGCTGTTCGTCTGCCGATGCCGCGCCGTCCGTTCACCAGGCCGCAGCACCTGCACGTAGCACGCGATCGTCGGCATCACCGGCCCGCCCGTTGCCGGGTTCGTGTACTCGAGGATCACGCCGTCGGTCGCGCTCCCCGCTTCGCCTTCCGCCAGCTTGTCCAGCGCCGCCTTCGCCTCCGTCCAGGGGTAGTGCCACAACGGAGAATGCGCCGCCTCGTGCGACTCCCACGCCGGCTTCAATGCAGGGTAGCCATACTTCACCAGGGACGAATCGACGTTTTCCTTCGTCTTCTGCGACTCCTCCGGATACTGCTCCCGGAAACCAGCCTCCAGCGCCCCCACCAGCGGCGAGTCCAGCCCATCCAGCCAGATCATCGGCGAATCCGAATCGTTAGCGTGATCGTGCCAGGTCCAGTTCGGCGTCAGCACCAGGTCGCCCGGCAGCATCGGGATCGTGTCGCCGTTGACCACCGTATACCCG
>DASTLN010000306.1:0-3259 GCA_035714925.1 Dehalococcoidia bacterium
GGCAGAACACCGGCCGGGACTCCGCGACGTTATCGCTGGGCAGACGCAGATTTGCAAGCTGGACGAGCAGAAGTCGCAGGTTTACATCTACGGCTACCCGCTGGAGGAGCTGGTCGAGAAGCACGACTTCGAGACAACCGCCTATCTGACGCTGTACGGTGAGATGCCGAAAGGCGGCAGGGCCGCCTTTGGCGACCCGGACATCGACACCCTACGCAACGTCTGGAACACGCTGCGCCGTGAGCCCGCCGAAGCGCACCCCATGGGCCTCCTGCGCACCGCGATGTCGGCCTTCGGCAACCAGGTCGACGCTCGCGGCGAACGCTCGCTGACCTACGAAGACGAGCGCGAGGCGGCTTATGCGCTGACGCCGAATGTCGGCTACATGGTCGGCATGGTGGGCCGTCATCGCGAGGGCAAGGGCTGGATGGCGCCGCGGGCCGGCTACGGCTACGGCGAGAACATCCTCACGCTGCTGCGGGGCCGCCGGCCCAGCGCCTACGAAGCGCGCTGCATGGACATGGCGCTCATCCTCTATACAGAGCACGAGTTCAACGCCGGTAGCTTCGGTGTCCGTATCGCCGCCAGCGCCCACAGCGACCTTTACTCCTCCGCCATCGCCGGCGAGGCGATCCTGCGCGGCCCGCGCCACGGTTGCGCCAACGAGGAGGTCATGAAGATCCTCCTGGAGCAGGGCGGCAACCCGGACAAGGCTGCGCAGTACCTCGACAACTTCTTTGCGCAGCCCGGCGCCCGTCTGCCCGGCTTCGGCCACGCCGTCTACAACCTGCCACACTCGCACGACCCGCGCGTCACGGTGCTGCGTCCCTGGGTCAAGGAGCTTTCACGTCGGAAGAAGGACATGCGCTGGTATGAGACGCTGCTGGCCTTCGAGGAGTACATGGCGGAGCGCATGAAGCCTCGCGTCGAACGCGGCAACCCCAATGCCCCGGCCAACATGGACCTCTGGACGGCGCCGCTCTACTACCTGCTCGGCATCCCGATCCCGATGTACACGCCGCTGTTCGCCGCGTCGCGCATCGCCGGCTGGTCGGCCCACTACCTCGAATGCCGCTACGTCAACGCCGAGCCCATTTTGCGTCCGCGCGCCGAATACGCCGGGCCCGAGCCGCACTTCTTCGCACCGTCTGAAGACTTCGGCGCCGGTGTCAGGAGATAGCGTGCCCGAGACCTACAACCCGCTACCCCGGCTAATCGACTTCGCGTCGTCGCTGCGCTTCGAGGACCTCCCCGAAGGTGTGGTGCACGACACCAAGGCGCGCGCCGTCGACTCCATTGCCACCGCGCTCGGAGCGACGGAGGACCCGAGGCTGCGGGAGCGCTGGACCTACCTCAGCAAACGCCCCATCGCCTACGAGGCCGGCGGCTTCGCTTATGGCGTCGACGCCAAGCTCTCGCTCACAGACGCCGCATTCCTCAACTCCACGATGACGCGCTGGCTTGACTTCAACGACACCTACCTGGCCAAGGAGCCCGCGCACCCCAGCGACAACTTCGGCCCGTTGTTCGCGCTCTCGGGCTCGAGGAAGCTAACGGGACGCGAGGTGATCCTCGGCGCCGTCATCGGCTACGACGTGCAGTGCCGCCTGTGCGAAGCGGCGTCGCTGCGCAGCCACGGCTGGGACCACGTCAACTACATCCTGATTTCGGCGGCGCTGGCGGGCGGGCGTCTGCTCGGTTTCGACAAGCGGCAGATGTACAACGCCGTCGCACTGTCGCTCAGCTCCCACGCGGCGATGCGCCAGGCGCGGGAGGGCACCTACCTCAGCGAGCAGAAGAACATGGCCGCCGCCGACGCCGTGCGCGGCGCGATGTGGGCGCTCGAGAAGGTGCAGGCAGGCGCGGACGGGCCGGCCGAAATCATCGAGGGCAAGCACGGCCTTGTGGCCCAGATGTCAGGCGAGCTCGACCCGGCTGCGTTCAAAGACCTCGGCTCGCATTTCCTGATCTCGGACACCTACATCAAGCCAGTGCCGATGGAATACCACGGCCAGACCGTCGTGGAGCACGCGCTGGCGATTCGTGAGACGCTCGGCGCGCCGAAGCTGGGCGACGTCGAAGAAGTCGTCATCTCCGGCTACGAGGCGCAGCGCACGATCATCGGCGACGACAGCAAGCGCCGCCCTACGACCAAGGAGACGGCGGACCACAGCCTGTTCTACGCCTTCGCGGCGCCCTTCCAGGAGGGCAAGCTGACGCTACACGAGTACCGCGACGAGCTACTGCACAGTCCAGACATCCTCGGTCTCATCGAGCGCACGCAGTTCGTCGAGAAGGCCGAATGGACCGCGAAATACTACGCGCCGCAACTCGAGCGCGAGTTCGTCAGTTCCGCCTCGGTGCGCCTCAAGGATGGCCGTACGGCCTATGACGAACGGCCCGTGCCGCTGGGTCACCCGCGCAACCCGATGAGCGTCGCGCAGATGGAGGACAAGTTCACCTCCGTCGCCTCACGCCTCGTCTCTGATAGCCGCAGCGTCCTCGACGCGCTGTGGAATCTCGATAAGCTAGACGATGTCAGCGAGTTCATGAAGCTCGTGAAGCTCGACATGAGGAGCTAGCCATGCCCGCGAAGACCTCCGCCGCCAAGCGCCTCAAGCAGCAGCTCGCCGCCGGCCGCTGCATTGCTGCCGGCGCCTTCGTGCCCTTCGTCGCGCGCCTCGCGGAAGAAGCCGGCTACGACGCCATCTATGTCTCGGGCGCCGCGCTATCGAACTCGCTGGCGCACCCGGACGAGGGCGTCATCCCGCGCTCCAAGGTGCTCGACTTCACCCGCGAGGTCGTCGAGGTCGTCAATCTGCCGGTCATCGTCGACATCGACACCGGCTTCGGCGGGCCAAAGGGGACGGCGGAGACGGTCCGCCTGTTCGAGGCAGCCGGCGCCGCCGCGGTGCAACTCGAAGATCAGGATCCGCGCTGGAAGCGCTGTGGCCACCTCGAGGGAAAGCACCTGATCCCCTGTGAGCGCATGGTTGAGAAGGTGCGCGCCGCAGCTGAGGCCAAACGCGACCGCGCCTTCCAGATCATCGCGCGCACCGACGCCCTCGCGGTCGAAGGCTACGAGCCCGCCGTCGAGCGCGCCCGCGCTTACGAGGCCGCCGGCGCGGACGTGCTATTCCCTGAGGCGCTGACCTCGCGCGAGATGTTCGCCGACTTCCGCAGCCGCGTGAAAGTGCCGCTGCTGGCCAACATGACGGAGTTTGGCAAGTCTCCCTGGCTCAGCGACGACGAGTTCGAG
>DASTLN010000307.1:0-3389 GCA_035714925.1 Dehalococcoidia bacterium
AGTTGTCGGCCTCGATCCACCACTTCATCGCGCCGGTGGCCGCGTCGATGGCGTACAGCTTGTTGTCGAAGGCCCCAGCGTAGGCGACGCCATCGACCACGGCGACGTTGCCGGCGATGCCGGACTTCGCAGCGTCGAACGTCCATAGCGTGTCTTGCAGGTCGGGGCTGAGTGCGTACACGGTGCCGTCGAGCGACGTGAGGTACAGCGTGCCGTCGACGATGACGGGCGTGGACCAGATCTCGCCCTTCGCCTTGAACTCGTGCATGCGCTCACCGGTCGCGACATCGAAGGCGAAGAGGCGGTCGCCCTTGGTGCCAACGTACAGCAGGTCGCCGGAAACGGCGACGCCACCGACGATTTCGCTTCCGACGTCGCGGACCCAGCGGGTGCCTCCCGTGGAAACGTCGAGGGAAAACAGCATGCCGCGATAGGCGGCGACGAGGGCTGTCTCGCCGCCGTCGGCGACGCCGATGTCGCCATAAATGGCACGCAGGCTCTTGTGGGCGTCGGATTCGAAGCTGCGCGCGTCGTCGACAAGATCCTTGAGCACGTTCTTCTCGTCGTCCGTAAGGGCGCTGGCATCGACGAACTGCTTGAAGCTGTTGCCAGAGGCGCCGCCGATCGTGAGCTGGGCGGCGAGGTCTGAGAGGTTTTCCTTGCCCTGGTCATCGAGCGAGCTTCCGGCGATGAGGCCGGTTAACGCCTCCAGTGCCTCGTCGCTGACCGGATAGGTGTCGCGCTCGTTGCTGCGCGGAGGGAACTGCCAGCGCGGGGTGAGCGCGTTGTCGTCGAAGGCGAAGACCTTCGCTTTGTGGGGCACGAGGACGATGGACTGGTCCTCGACGACGACGGGCCGGGCGGAGGCCCAGCCGCGCGGCTTCGGCGGACCGCTGCAGGCCGCGGCCAGCACGCCAAGGGCGAGCAGCCCGAAGACGGCGAATCGTAGGGCGCGCGAGGACGGCCGGGGCAGTGCTTCACGTGAAGCATTACGCGCATGGGAGCGGCGTGTGAGTCTTTGGTGAATCTGGATCACTGGGTCGCAGACCCTTCGGGGGCACCTCTGCGCCCCGGCACGGGGTCGAAGCCGCCGTCGTTGAGGGGGTTGCAGCGCAGGATGCGCCAGGCGGCCATGACGCTACCACGGACGGCGCCGCGCGTTTCTATCGCCTCGTATGCGTAGTGGGAGCAAGTGGGCTGGAAGCGGCAGGTGGGGCTGATGGAGGGCGAAATGCGCCGCTGGTAGAAGCGGATGGCGGCGAGGAGGGGCCGCTTCACGGGTGTTGCCTTCCCGGCCCGGCAGGCCGTGTCCAATCCGTCATGCGCGGAGGGCCATCGCCTTCCGGCGGAACTGCGACGCGCTTGAGGAGCGCGGCCAGGGATCGCCGCAGTTGTTCGTGAGTGACGCCGGCGGCGGAGCGGCGGACCCCCACTACGATATCGATTCCGGAGCCGCCATCCAACGTCGCGTTGTCATCGCGCCCGAGCGAAGGCTGAACGACGGAAGCGTGCGCGGTGGCTGGTTGCAGCAGCAACGAGCGGCTGAGGGCACGCAGGCGGCGCTTGATGCGGTTGCGCTGGACGGCGTTGCCGAAGTTCTTGCCGGCGACGATGCCGACGCGGGTGACCGATGTGCCGTTCTCCCGCGCGCGCACGACGAGCAGCTTGTTGGAGGCAGTGCGGCCGTGCTTGTATGCGGCGGCGAAGTCGCGTGGGCGGCGGAGGCGGTGGTCGCGGTCCATGGTGGTGATTCTATCTCTATCCACAGATGACACAGATGGACACAGATGGCTGATGCGGGTCGTGGCGCTGTTGGATTTGTGACTGAGGAGGTCGACACAATGGATTGATGGGGGTGGACGGCGAGGTTGGGGCTTCAGCTACGTGCAGGCCAACTAGCCGGCTTAATTGGAAAGTCGTAGTCGTAGAAGAACTGGCCCGGGAGCGGGCGATCCTTCTTCCAAACGTCCGACATGATTCGGTCGCCCGCTGGGTCATCCGTCGCAAAGATCATGTGATATAGCTTGCGCCTCCCATAAGTGAGCGGGCCGAAGGGCTTTACGTACCGATAGCCGAGGCCGTCCTTGAGGCGCGCGACGTAGAAGTCGAGAAATCGTGTCCGCTTGCTGTCAGTGCTGTCCAAGCCTTCTTCGAGCGAGAGGGCATCGCGCCAGGAGGGAGTGCCGTAGAATTCGTCCAAGCGCGACCACAAGGTCGGTTGGCTCAGCCATCGGTTTATCACCATATCGAACGGAAACAGAATTAGAAGCTCCACCTTGCGCCCGCGCGTTCCTCGTCTGTGCTCCGCTAGCAGGGTGTTGAAATAGTACCCGCGCAGGGGATCGACGCGCGATCGGCGAACGCGTAGGATGGCATCGGCGGGACGCAAGGAGGCGGAGCCGATGCGCGGAGATTCCACCCAGCAGCTGGAGATGCTCAGTCCGGTGACGCCGGACACGCTGGTCCCGAAGGGGCATCCGATTCGGGAGATCCGCACGATCGTCGATGGCGCGCTCGCCGAACTCTGGCCGGTGTTCGATGCGATGTACGCGAAGGTGGGACGGCCTTCGATCCCACCCGAACACCTGCTGAAGGCGATGCTGCTCCAGGCCTTCTACTCCATCCGCAGCGAGCGCCAGCTGTGCGAGCGCCTCCAGTACGACCTGCTGTTCAAGTGGTTCGTCGGGCTCAACATCCTCGACCCAGTGTTTGACCACTCGACCTTCTCCAAGAACCGCGATCGCCTCCTGGAGCACGACGTCGCCCGTCACTTCTTCGAGGCGGTACGCCGAGAGGCGCGGCGTCGGCACCTGCTGTCGTCGGAGCACTTCACGGTGGACGGGACGCTGCTGGAAGCCTGGGCCTCGATGAAGAGTGTGCAGCCACGTGACGGCGGTGATGGCCCGCCGCCGGGAGGCAAGAACCCGACCGTCGACTTCCACGGGCAGCGACGCACGAATGAGACCCACGCGTCGACGACCGACCCGGAGGCGCGCCTGGCCCGCAAGAGCAATGGGCAGGAGACGAAGCTGGCCTACGCCGGACACGTGCTGATGGAGAATCGGCACGGGTTGATCGTCGAGATCGCGCTCACCGAGGCGGACGGACGCGCAGAACGCAGGGCGGCGCTCGCCATGATCGACCGACAGGAACGACCGCAGCGCGTCACGCTGGGCGCGGACAAGGGATACGACACGGCGGACTTCATCGCCGCCTGCCGGGAGCGCGGCATCACGCCCCACGTCGCCCAGCACACCAGCAACCGGCGCAGCCGCATCGACGACCGGGTGACGCGGCACGCCGGCTACGCCGTGAGCCAACGGGTGCGCAAGCGCGTCGAGGAGATCTTCGGCTGGATCAAGACCATCGGCGGCGGCAGGAAACTACGC
>DASTLN010000308.1:0-18936 GCA_035714925.1 Dehalococcoidia bacterium
CACCACCGATCGGCAGGCTGCTGGGCACGACTATCGCCTCTGGACCACCTTGAAGGTACCGCAAGGATTCTCGCTGCGACGCCATTGCGAGTACCTGCAATCACGAATTGGCGCGGAGCAGTACAGCGCCATGCCAGCGAAGTGTCTCTTTGTGCTGGGTGTGGGGCACCTGCGCCGCCGCACAATTGAACCCGGATCGAAATCTGGCCGGCCGGCGGAAGCTCTGAGCACCGGCGTTGTCCGACTAACTCAACGCCAATGGGCGGTCCTTGCCACGCTTAAGCGGGAGTTCACGCCAGACGAAATCGTGCGCGATCTGTGGACTCGGCGCGCAGAGGAGGCCGAGCTGCCTTTGGCGGAGTTCACTGCAACGGCACGGGAACTGGACTCACTCCAACTGATGGGGCGCTTCTCCACCTTCCTTGAACATGTCAAGCCGCTGAGCACGGGCGAACGCGTGACGCGATACAACGCGCTGTTCCACTGGGCCGTACCGCCAGGCCGCGAGATTGAGGCTGGCCGCGAGATCGGCAGGCACGACATACTGACTCACGCCTATTGGCGCGAAGGGGGGCCGGCCTTCGGCAACGTCAACATCATGGCTGTGGCCCACGGCATGGACAAGGACCTCCTACTTCGCCACAGGCAGGCCATCGATAAGCACCTCGCGTCGATTGAGATGCCGGTTTCCTACTCCAACCTTTTCTGGGGCGGCCGCAGCGAAATCAAACCCTCCGAGGTCTTGCCTGTGGCATACGAAAACTGGTGTCGCTCGATTGGCCTTGACCCTGAACTGATGACGGAGCGCGACTGATGCAATACCGGACGATTCGCGGCACCGCCTTGGAAGTCTCCTGCGTCGGTTTCGGCGTCTGGACAGTCGGAACAACCTGGTGGGGAATCAAGGATCGCCAGGCCGGTATCGACCTGCTGCGGCGCGCCTTCGACCTCGGCATCACGTTCTTCGACACGGCTGACACCTACGACAGCGGCAACGCCGAAACCATCCTGCGCGAGGCCCTCGGCGACCGCCGCAACAATATCGTGATCGGCACGAAGTTCGGCTACAACATCTTCGACTACCCAACCTCGCCCAACCAACGCGAACGGCCGCACGACTGGTCTCCCCTCTACATGCGCCGCGCCCTGGAGCAATCCCTCAAGCGCCTCGGCACCGACCACGTAGACCTGTATCAGCTGCACAACCCCCGCCTGGACGCGATTCGGGACGACGACCTGTGGGCGGAGCTGGCGCGCGTGCAACAAGAAGGCCTGGTCCGTGCTATCGGAGTTGCCCTCGGCCCGGCCATAGACGTGCGTCAAATCGATGAAGGCATCGAGGCCATTGAGCGTCGCGGCGTCACGCCACAGATCATCTACAACCTGCTGGAGCAAGACTTGGGCCGTGGCATCTTCCCAGTTGCGAAGCGGCAACAAGCATCCGTCCTCGTCCGTGTACCGCACGCATCCGGCCTCCTCGACGGTAGCGTCCGGCGCGAAACCGAGTTCCCCGATGGCGACCACCGCAATTGGCGAGTCACCAGCAACGAGAAACGGCGCGCCTGGTTAGAGGACGGCCTCATCAAGGTCGACCACCTGTCGCACCTGACGCGGCTCCGCAGCATCGGACAACTCGCCCTGCAGTTCATCCTGAAGGAGCCCTGCGTCGCATCCGTGCTACCGAACATCTACGATCTGCAGGGACTGGAAGACTTCTGTTCCTACGACACTGCCTCACCCCTGACTGAGGCCGAGTATGCCGAGATCCAGACGCTCTACGAACGCAATTTCGACCTCCAGCCCGCCGGTGCCGAAGGAGGCGCGCCATGACCAACCCGCTAGAAGAGCCCCGGCCGCCGGGCCCACGGCGCCCCATCGTGGACCTCGACCCGAGCGGTCAGGTCCAGCAGCGTGAGGCTGATCGGCAACCGCGCCAGTTCCTCAACTACGCGTTTTTCAAGCTCGACTCGGCTTTCCGGCGGCTCCCCCAGGAAGAGCGCGCCGCCGCCGCCGAGGAGTTCCGCGTCCTCATCGAGCGTTGGGCGTCACGCGACGACCTCATTCTGCGTACCTACTCACTGGTAGGTCTGCGCGGCGATTGCGACTTCATGCTGTGGCGCATTTCTCACGACGTCTGCCGCTTCCAGGAGATGCAGGCCGAGATCAACGCCTCGCGACTGGGAGCTTACGTCAACCCCGCGTACAGCTTCTTGTCACTGCAGAAACGTTCACAGTACGTCAACCGCATCGAGGGCTCAGGCCAAGGACTGGAGCTGTTGCCAGGTCAAGGTGCCTACCTTTTCGTCTACCCCTTCGTAAAGACGCGGGCCTGGTACAAACTCTCGCCGCACGCCAGGCAGGGCATGATGGACGAACACATCAACGCGTCGTTGCCCTTCAAGGGCGTCAGGATCAACACCAGCTACAGCTACGGCATCGACGACCAGGAATTCGTCGTCTCCTTCGATTCTGACTTTCCGCAAGAGTTCGTTGATCTGGTGGGCCGGCTGCGTCACACCGAAGCCAGCCTCTACACGCTTCGCGACACGCCGATGTTCACCTGCACAAAGGCGAGCATCGAAGCCATTCTGCACCAGATTGGGGCGAGTTGAACCTTTCAATCCGCCGGAAGCCACCTCTTCTCGCCACCGCCGTTTTCCTTGGCATAGGCGTCCCCGGCGTCACACTCCTTGTCTTTGGCCTCGAAGGCTGGCGGCTCCCAACCACGCTTGCCGTGGCGCTACCGATCATCCTCATCGGTAGCTCGCGAGGTACGGCTATCCTTCTGCTCTGGAAGGGCCTTCGGTGGGTCTCGCCCAGGTTCAAAGCCTGGCGAACCAGAGGCGGTAGCCTACCGCACAAAGGCGACGCCGGCAGCTAACACTATGACGTCGCATCGTGTTCCGCTTCGATCACCGAGATCCCGTAAGATTCACAACGTTGCGCGGCCCGCCAGAACGAGCCCGAGGCTCAGGATGGCCAGCGCGCTGAGCAGCGGCGAGACCATCGTCATGCTGCGCACCAGCCTCGTGTTAAGTAGGGGCCGGACCCGCGAACCCGCGAGCAGGTGCTGCCCGTACACCATAAGCAAGCCGATGCCCGTTAGGACGCCGGCCAGCCCGAGGCTGAACGCCGCCACGAGGACCAAACCGTACGCGGTGCGGCCGATTGCGATAGCACCCAGCATGACCACGAGAGCCGTAGGACACGGGACGAGGCCGCCGGAAATGCCAAGCGCCACAAGGCCCCGCCAGCCCGGCGCTGTCGGGACGTGCGAATGTCCATGGTCGTGATCGTGCTCGCCGTGCTGGTGTGAGTGCCGGTGATGCGGGTGCTCGTGACCGTGACTCTGATGGCCCCTCGCCTCGGCGTTGCGCCGGAACTGCAGGCGCCGCAGCCTCGTAACCAGGAGGAAGCCTCCGAGCAACGCAACCAGCGACCCAGACCCGATGCTGAGCCAGTGGTAAACATCGTCCGCCGAGAAGACGTTGGAGGCGAAAATGGCAATCGCGCCCAGCGCGAAGACACTGATCGTGTGCGTTGCTGTGACAATGAGGCCAAGGTACAAAGCATGTCGCCAGGTCCCGCGTTCGCCGATCAGATAGGCAGCAACCACGGTCTTGCCATGACCTGGACCCAGGGCGTGCATTGCGCCCCAGCCCGCGGCAAGTAGAAGCGCGATCAACACGAACCCCGGCGTTACGTTCTCCCTCGACACGATGGACGCGAAGCGCCCCAGCGTCTTTCCTGCCGCATCGCGCGACACGGTCGGGCCTTCGGGCGTCACCGCCGCCGGTACACTCGTCGCGGCTCCACGTCTGAAGGAAAAGCTGGCTTCGCTCGATCCCGGTGGGCTCTTGAGCAGATCCTGTGGATAGACCGTCAGCTCAGCAGTGACGTCTGTCGTCGTAACCTCGCCTTTGAATAAGCTGACACCGACTCCCGGCCTGACGACCACCTGTCGCCAACCTGGCTCGCCGCCGTAGTTCTCATCGCGAAATGATGCGGCGACGCCGTCCTGCCAGGCCTCATGCAATTCGCCGTCCAGGTTGACCACAATTCTCATCGTCTGAAGGCCGCCCTGGCCCTCCAGCACTTCAAGGTCGGAAGTGTTGGTAGTGAGTGGCACGCGTCGCCCATCAATCTCGAGTACCAGCCCTCGGACCAGATCCTCCGATTTGCCGTTGAGGTATGCAGTCTCCTCAGCAAGGCCCACGCTGCCGTCGCCATCCGTATCGATCGCACTGAGACTCTGAAACGTCGGTATTTCGGCCGCGTCGATAACGTATCGAACCCTGACCAATCCATTCCTGTCGAGGTCAAGGATGACGAGCCGATTGACGCTGAAGTTGCCAAGCGGATGCGCTTCTGCTAGTCGTGGCGCCTGCGCAAACTCGACGAAAAGCACAGCGATTAGTATCGCCGAGATCGCAGGCAGCAAGCGTCTGAACCTCACCTTGCTGCCTCCAGTTCGTCTATAAGCTTCTGGGCTCTCTCCGCCTGTACCGGATTGAACCGCGGGTTGAGTTCGGACAAACGCTCGGCGTGGGCCAGCGCCGCAGTCCGGTCGCCGAGAGCTTCGCTGATCAATGCAGCGTGGTAGTAGAAAGCAGGCTCCGATGTTCCCCAAGCAGTAGCTCTCGCGCTGTAAATCGTTGCCTGCTCGACATCGCCGTTCTGATACAGCGCCCACGCCAGCACGTCCGCCGCGTAGACACCAGGTGCCGCTTTGTACGCCGCCCGCGCCATTTCGAGCGCCAGGGCGGGTTCGATGCCATGGTCCGCGTAATACGCGGCAATCTGAAGGTCTGTATTGATTCCGTTGTCTCCGTAGAGGGCCGCAATCGCTTCGACGAGGGCGTACTGGTCTGCAGCATCCGCGTCGTTCCCAGAAGCACCGTAGACATCCCCCAGTGCGGCCACGTATTGCGGTTGCGGTTGCCGTGCCACAGCGCGGGAATAAAGGTCTATCGCCTCGTCATAGCGCTCCTGAGCCGCCCTCACCTGGCCCAGCCCTGCCAGCGCATGGACATACTCCGGAAAGAGCTCCAGCGCCTGCTCGTGCTCTGCCGCGGCGTCGGAGAGTTGGCCTAGCGCGAAGTAGGTCACGCCGAGCTGGACGTGTGCCCACGCGAGGTTCTCCACTGGCAGGCTGTTGCCGCCTTCAATCGCTTGGCGCCAGAAGTCGACAGCGTTGAATTGATCACCCCGCAGAAAGGCGAGGTGGGCAAGTCTCGATAGGACCGGCAAACGTGCATCGATTTCGACCATCGACGCCAATGCCGTGGTAGCATCGTCATACTGACCGCGGCCTACCAATGCGTCCGAAAGTAGGCCGTAAGGCGCCGGGTCGTAGGGTTTGAGGGCCTTGGCTTGGGCCGCCAATTCCTCGGCTGATCGGAAGTCGTGTTGCACCAGCCGAACAGAGGCGAGCAGGACGAGCCCGGTGAAGTTGTCCTTGGACACGAGAGCGAGCGACCTCGTCGCGGCCACCTCGGCGCGCTGATAGTCAGCGACGTCTCCGGTCTCCCGGCCGCGCTGCAGGTATTGGCCGGCGAGGACGTTCAGACTGAGGTAGTCGAGCGGGTCGGCGGCTGCCCGTGCTTCGAAGAACGCAATGCGCGCTTCGCCGGCAGCCGCTTCGTCCGCTGCGGTCTGAGTCGCAACGACGTCGCCGTTACCGCGACCCAGAGCGTAGAGAGCGGCCGCAACCGCCAGCACCGTAGCAAGCAAACCGACCGTACACAGGGCCATCACCCCGATGCTGAGGTCTCCGCTGCTGCGGTTCCCGATGATTGCAGCCATCTCTCTTCGTCCCCTACCGGCCTCGGCCGCGCGCCGTTGCGAAAACGGCCGTCCCGCCAAACGCCACCGCGATGAGGAGGAATGCCGCGGATAGCGTCCAGCTGGTGCCGGAATCAATCAGTCCACCGTCGCCTGTGTTCGGCGGAGTTAGCGGAGCGGAAGCACCACCTGCCGTGTGGGGCCCTGCGAGGTAAGGGAAAGCTGACAGGAACGCCTTGTCGTTCGCTGCCACGCCGTCGCCGATGCCGGCGGCGCCACCGCGGTTAAGAACCACGCCTAGAGCCGCATCGATGACGTCATCCTGCAAGCGCCGGCCGTTGGGGAACTGCACCGGCTGCGAGAAGTCGATCGTCACCACGTCGGGGATCAGCGCCCCGCCCACCTGCGTCGATGTCAAGTCGCCCAGCGGACCACCGTCCTGAGGTACGCCGAATAGGCCGTCAACCACGCCGCGCAGGAAGTCGATCGTGTCGATCGCCACGGGGCGGAAGTTGGCTGCGTCGTTGGCCGGATCAGCCTTGTTGAAGGCGTCCTTCATGTCCGAAGGGATCAGCGCTGTGTTTATGGTTGGGATTCCCATGCGGTCAATGCGGTCGCCGCGCCGCGTCGAGACCCAGGTCTTGATCACGCCGCTGTCGGCACTCGTGCCGCCGGTCAAAGCCGTCACTGGGAGCTCGAGCACGATGGCGAGGACGTTGGTCCCCGCGAAGGCGTCAACCGGATCGCCAGCTCCAGCGGCTCGGAGGCCCTTCGCCGGTACCCGCGGGTCGGACAGGAAGCCCTGGAAGCCCGCGAGGTCGAAGAAGAACGGGTCGTCGCGGAGGCCGGCGAACACCTTTACCGGGCCGGCCGTGTTGATGATCGGATCGGCGCCTGGAGGTGTGATCGCCGCGCTCACGGGTGAGCCGAGGCCTTCGACAACCAACGAGTTGCCTGCCTTGCGGATGTTCACCATCGCGTCGTCAATCAGGTTCCCGTCGAGGTCTACATGCACCTGGTAGGTCACCTGGCTATCGAAAACGCCTCGGGTCGTGTTGTCGCTTGGTGCGATCAGCGGGGTGACGCTGATTGCGACGACGAGGTTGTCCGGGTTGGTCGGACTGCGGAATGCGTAAACGTCATTGATGTCTGCAGTTGGGCTATCGACGTTGAGCGGTGAGTCGCGATGGTCAGCCGCACTCGCCATCGAGGCGAACACAGCCGAGGCCACCACGGCCAGCGTCGCAACCACTATTAATCCTTTGCGCATCTAGCGCTCCTTTCGACTTGCTTGTTCTCAAGAGTGCCGGCCTGACCGGCTCCAGACTGATCGATACGTCCCTCCCTAATCACATCGCCCGGCGCCCGTGGAGCCGCATTCGCTTTTCCACCCGGTGCGTTGCACAATCGCCTTGATGAAGGGGGCTTCTGCAGGACCGGAAGCATTGCCGTCGCGGCGTTGTCCCTCTTTCGACAGGCGGCCGCGTTTGGATCACCTGCCCGAAAAACTGATCCATGCGACGCTTGGAGGCGAATGACCAGCGGACTCGATGAACGGCAGCTCGTAGAGGGTTTGCGCCAAAACGACCGCAACGCGCTGGCTGCCATCTACGACAGGTTCAGCGCTCTGGCTTACGGCCTGGCCCTCAAACTGCTGTCATCGCCTCCGGAGGCTGAAGACGTGGTACAGGAATCGTTCCTGGCACTGTGGCGACAGGCGGAGCGCATCGACCCCGAGAGAGGCCTGCGGAGCTACCTTCTGTCGATCGTGCACAATCGCTGTGTCGACCGAGTGCGGCATCGCATCCGGCATCCGGAAGCCGTGCTCGAACCCGAAGCGCCGATCGCGGCGACGAGCGACGACCCTGAGACGCAGGCCATCGCCATGCTCGAAGGCGAAGCTCTTCGAACTGCACTCACCGCATTGTCCAACGACCAACGCCAGACCGTTGACTTCGTCTACTTCAAAGGCTTCACGATCAACGAGACCGCAAACCGTATGAAAGTTCCGCTAGGGACGGTGAAGAGCCGCCTGCGGCTTGCGATGGGACGTCTGCGTCAGGAACTGGACCCGTGATGGACGAGCTGAGCTGTCGCGATTTGGACGATATTCTGGCGGCCTACGCTGCCGACGCGTTGGAGCCCGACGACCGGGCTGCCGCCGCCGCTCACCTGGCGGAGTGCCGCTATCACGACACCGCGCTTGCGGGGCTGCGGGCAAGCTTCAGTGCGCTCGCTGCCGGCGCCGCTCCCATCGAACCGCCCCCCTCTCTGCGCGCCTCGCTGCTTGACGCGTTCGATCGGGAAGCCGCGGCACCGGACACGTCCGAATCGTCGACGTCACCGCGCGCGGTTCCAGCGGAGCCAACGGCCGCGAAGCGCCTGACGCTTGTCGGATGGCTCGGCTATGCGATCGCGGCGGCGTTGCTTTTGGTCGCCATTGGTCTCGGGGCGTGGGGAGCCTCCCGCGACGGCGATGAGGGCGGTATCGAGGTGCTGACCACGCAGGACGGCCCCGCAACGCTACAGCTGACCTACCTGCCGGCTCACGGTCTCGGCGTTATCGATGTTGAGCTGCCGGAACTCGATGAGAGTCAGGCCTACCAGGCCTGGCGTATCGATGCTGACGGAAAAGCCATCAGCCTCGGCGTCCTTCCGACGACGCACGGCAGGGTGGCCCTGGATGGAGACCTGCGCGGTGCGACGCTCGTAGCCCTTAGCATCGAGTCCGCTGGCGGCAGCGCTTCGCCTACCGGCGACCCGATCCTTGTCACCGCGCTAGATTGATGTCTTTCTAGCTACGCGATATATAAATCGTGTTGACTTCGTCCTGCCTTAGAGGGTGCATGGTCATGAACCCTGAAGGAGGCGACCATGCAACAAATCACCGCGCCAGACGAATCAACCGCCGCCGGCTGGGAGCGCACGCTGTACGCCTTCCTTTCGGAAAGGAGCGACGATCCGGTTCCCAGCGTACTGTCCAGCGCTACTCGCGAATGCTTCACGACTTCTTCGGCGGGCAAGACGCTGACGAAGTGACGTCGCAGGACGTTTTCACATGGGCGTAGGGCACCGGAATCTCCGACAAGGAGCCGACCTCGATCACCATTGGCGCCCGGCCGGCCTGCCTCAGTTCCTTCTACCGCTCCTGATACGCATGAAGGTCGTCGCCTCCAATCCATGCGACGCGCTGGAACGCCGGCGAGTCGTCGAGAGCACTCCCCGAGGCTTGAGCGCTGACCGGATTCGGCGCCTCCTAGAAGTGCTCCCTGAGACGCCGCTGGGCCTACGCGACCGCGCCATCGTCCTGACGCTGACGCTCACAGGCCGGCGCCGGGCCGAGGTGATCGGCCTAAGGGTCGGTGACATCAGCCAGGAAGGCAGTGCCTTCTACTCCTACAGAGGTAAGGGCGGCAAGACCGGAAAACGGGAGCTGCCGCGACCGGCGCTGAGTGCAATCGAGGCCTGGCTGGCGAGCACAAGCAGGAGCCTTGCAACGCAGGAAGCGAGCGACCCGCTCTCGCCGGAGGCGCGGACAGGCCGCGGCATCACAAGCGGAACCTTCTACACCAACCTGCGCCGGTACCTGGAGAAGGCGGGGCTCCCTCCCGGAGGCGTGCACGTCTTCCGGCACAGCGCGGCGAGGTTCCGACGGGACGCTGATGAGTCAATCCAGGAAGTTTCGCGGTTCCTGGATCACAGCAACTTGGCAGTGACGACCACGTACGTGCGGCAGCTGGAGGGTCAGGAGGACACGGTCGCAGAAAGTTGCTGCGGCGACAGGCCTCGGTTAGTCCCCGAAATAGCGGAGGGCTTCTATTTCACATAATGCAAACGGATTTGCTACACCGTCCCTAAAGCTGACGCTTCGATATGTGGATAACTCTTTCGCTGCTGAATCCAGAAAAGGTCTTGCGATCTCGTCTTATGTTCCCAAAATGTGAATAACTACCATGGCGGGGGTCCCCGGCCCTCGTTCATGCAGACGAACGAGGACCTGCCATGTCACACCGCTACTCCACCCTTGCGACGCCGTCGACCCGCCAATACCGCAGCGCTTCATCCCCCACACTCCGTCACCGGAGGAGTTGGAGGCCCTCCTCCTCAGAGCCGACCTAACGCCGTATGGCCCCGTTGCCCGCCTGGCCGTCCTGACCGGCGCCCGCCAAGGCGAACTCCTCCACCTTTGCTGGAGCCACGTTGACTGGGAGGCGATGCGTCTGATCGTCCCAGGCACCAAGACGAAGGGCAGCGCCCGCACCATCGACCTGGGTGAGCTCGGGATCGAACTGCTGCGGCGACACCGCGCGGGAGAGAAGGAAAAGGCCCTCAAGCTGGGACCCGGAGCTACCTGCGGACAAGAGGAAGCCACGGTCTTCACCAACCTTGTCGGCTGCCGAATCGACGCCGGCGGGCTGAAGCGCACTTGGAAGCGAATCGTTAAGAACGCAGGGAGCGGGCACGTCCGCTTCCACGACCTCCGTCATGCCTCGGCCACCTACATGCTCAGCGGTGGGATGGCACTGGCAGCGGTCAGCCAACGTCTCGGTCACACCCGCACGTCAACTACGACCGACGCCTACGCCCACGTCCTGGCCGGGCATGGGACGGCAGGCCGCGGAGCTGCTCGAATCGCTGATGGTCAACAGATGGTCAAAGGCGCAGGAGGCCTAGCAGATGAGGTGGTCTACCTGGGACTCGTTGGTACGAAATGGGAGAGAAGTGGCGCGCTCGGAGGGATTCGAACCCCCGACACCTGGTTCCGAAGACCTATATCGCTCACGACAAGGCGTCACGTTTCGTACCAACCGGGCCCATTTCGTACCTGCCCCGTACGTTTCCTCCCGTATCCCGGAGGATCTCCGCAGGCTCGCCCTGGAGGCGGTCCGCATCGACGTAGACGCATAGGTCTTCGCGGGCGACGACCCCAGAATGGCCAGTTGACCAAACTGGAGCGGATCGAGCAACTCGCGTTGGTGTAAACGCGTGGCTGCATGACTCGCGTCTGTCTCAGGTCTGCGCATGCCTTACCTGTTGTACCCTGAGGTATCCCCGTATTTAATCGGCCCAGGTGGTGACCTCGATGGTGGAAGGCAGAACCGATTGTGAGACAGCGGCAGGCAGTGCGGTTTCACGGGATGAGCTTCGCCTTCTGGATGCCTGGTGGCGGGCGGCGAACTACCTATCCGTCGGTCAGATCTACCTTCTGGATAACCCGCTGCTGCGAGAGCCGCTTCGACGGGAGCACATCAAACGGCGACTGCTCGGTCACTGGGGTACATCCCCGGGGCTGAACTTTCTGTACGTCCACATCAACCGCCTCATCCGCAAGCAAGACCTCAACGCCATCTACGTCACCGGTCCTGGCCACGGCGGGCCCAGTCTGGTTGCCAATGCCTATCTCGAAGGGACGTATACGGAGGTATACCCGGCTATCACGCAGGATAAGGATGGACTGCGCAAGCTGTTCCGCCAGTTTTCCTTCCCGGGCGGCATCCCGAGCCATATAGCGGCAGAGACGCCTGGCTCAATCCACGAAGGCGGCGAGCTTGGCTATGCCCTGGCCCACGCCTATGGCGCCGTGTTCGACAATCCCGACCTCGTCGCGTTCTGCGTCGTAGGCTATGGCGAGGCCGAGACGGGTCCGCTGGCGGCCAGCTGGCACTCGAACAAGTTCCTTAATCCGACTCGGGATGGGGCCGTCGTGCCTATCCTGCACCTCAATGGCTTCAAGATCGCCAATCCAACCGTCCTGGCCCGCATTCCTCATGAGGAGCTGTCCAGCTTGATGGCGGGCTACGGCCACAAGCCTTACTTTGTTGAGGGAGACGAGCCGGAGGTCATGCACGAGAAGATGGCCGCCGTGCTCGACCGCGTGCTCGACGACATCCAGCGGATCAAGCACGATTTCGCATCCGGGACCGGGGGACGTCCGCGCTGGCCGATGATCGTGTTTCGCTCTCCCAAAGGTTGGACGGGGCCCAAAGAAGTCGATGGGTTGCCGGCCGAGGGATCGTTCCGCTCGCACCAGGTACCGTTGGCGAGCTTCGATACGCCTGAGCACGTGCAGCTGCTGGAGGACTGGCTGCGTAGCTATCATCCCGAAGAGCTTTTTACTGGGGATGGCGCGCCGGCGCCGGAGATTGTTGCGCTGGCCCCCCGGCGTGAGCGGCGGTTAAGCGCGAACCCTCACGCCAACGGAGGCGAGCTGCTGCGGGATCTAACGCTGCCGGACATCCATGGCTATGCGGTGGATGTAACGAAGCCTGGTACCAACTCCAGCGAAGCAACCCGCGTCCTTGGCGGCTTCCTGCGAGACGTCGTGCGCCTCAACTCAGACAACTTCCGCGTCATGGGGCCAGACGAGACGCTTTCCAACCGGCTGGACGCCATCTTCGAGGTTACGGATAGGGCCTGGCTGGCGAGCCGGGAACCGGACGATGAGCACCTTGCTCCTGACGGCCGGGTGATGGAGATACTGAGCGAGCATCTCTGCCAGGGCTGGTTGGAGGGCTACCTGCTCACGGGCCGCCATGGCGTCTTCAGCTGCTACGAGGCCTTCATCCATATCATCGACTCGATGTTCAACCAGCACGCCAAGTGGCTGAAGGTAAGCACGGCATCGATTGGCGCCGGCCGATCGCTTCGCTGAACTACCTGCTGACGTCGCACGTTTGGCGCCAGGACCACAACGGCTTTTCGCATCAGGACCCGGGGTTCATCGACCACGTCGTGAATAAGAAGGCGGAGGTCATTCGTGTCTACTTACCTCCGGATACCAACACGTTGCTCTCTGTCTTCGATCATTGCCTGCGTAGCCGTCAACTGGTAAACGTTGTGGTGGCGGGAAAGCAATCTGCGCTCACCTACCTGACTATGGACGAGGCGATCAGCCACTGCGCTCGCGGCGCCGGCATCTGGGACTGGGCCAGCAACGACAAGGACGCGGAGCCGGACGTGGTCATGGCCTGCGCCGGTGACGTCCCCACGATGGAGACGCTGGCCGCCGTGGCGATGCTGCGCGAGCACTTGCCGGGCCTGCGCGTACGAGTGGTCAACGTGGTCGACTTGATGTCGCTACAGCCCATCAACGAGCACCCCCACGGGATGACGGATGCCGAGTTCGATTCCCTGTTCACCAGGGACAAACCGATCATCTTCGCGTACCACGGCTATCCGTGGCTGATCCACCGGCTGACCTACCGGCGCACCAATCATCACAACCTCCATGTCCGGGGTTACAAGGAAGAGGGGACGACCACGACACCCTTTGACATGGTCATGCTCAACGACCTCGATCGCTATCACCTGGTAATGGACGTGATCGACCGTGTCCCCAATGCCGGCCCCCGTGCCGCTCGCATCAGGCAGCAAATGGTGGATTCCAGGCTGCGTGCAAGACAATACACGCGAGACTTTGGTGAGGACATGCCGGAGATCCAGCACTGGACCTGGCCCTACTAAGGACGTGGCGAGCGGGGCTGGTGGCGGATGAGAGTCCTGACGATAAATTGTGGCAGTTCCAGCCTCAAGTTCGACGTCCTCGATGTCGGAGCGAGTGAGTACGTTCGCCTCGCGCGTGGCGTCGTGGATCGCTTCGGCGAACAAGCGCATGTGCGTATCGAGACTGGATCGGAAGTCATCGAACAGTCGTCCGTCGTGCGCGATCACACCGACGCATTCAAGGCCGCGGCAAAGATGCTGGAGCGAACAGGACACCAGATGGGGATCGAGGTGATCGGTCATCGCGTGGTTCACGGTGGTGGACAATTCGTTACCCCAGTCCTGATCGATGACGACGTGCTTGCCGTCATCGAGTCGGTCAGCGCTCTGGCGCCTCTGCATAACGCGCCGGCAATCGCCGCAATCACCGCCGCTCGCGCCTACTTCGGCGTCAATTCACGAATGGTCGCAACCTTCGACACGGCCTTCTATTCAGGCTTGCCGGAGGTAGCTGCCCGCTACGCGCTACCGCAGGCTCTGACCGCGGAGCTCGGCATCAGACGCTACGGGTTCCATGGCCTCGCCCATCGCTACATGGTCAGCCGGTATCGCTCCTTGCATCCCGGCCTGGCGGCACCCCGCCTTATCAGCCTACAGCTGGGCGGTGGTTGTTCCGCGACTGCGACGTTGGACGGCCGGCCTCTGGACACGTCGATGGGCTTCACGCCGCTGGAGGGATTGATCATGGGTACGCGCTCCGGTGACATCGACCCCTCCTTGCCGTTGTTCCTGGCACGTCGGCTGAGTCTCAGCCTCGATCAGGTCGAAGCCATCCTGAACAGCGAATCGGGACTGCTCGGGCTTTCCGGAGTCTCCGCCGACATGCGTGATCTCGTCGCCGCCGAGGCAGCGGGCAACCCCGAAGCCAGCCTGGCCGTCGAAGCCTTTTGCTACAGGGCGCGGAAGTATGTCGGCGCCTACCTTGCAGTCCTAAACGGTGCAGATGGATTGTTATTCGGCGGCGGTGTCGGCGAGCATGATGTTGAAGTGCGTCGGCGGATCTGCTCTGGCCTCGAGTGGGCCGGTCTCGAACTAGACAGCGATGCCAACCAGGCCGGCCCCAGCGAAGAGCGCCGCATCAGTAGCCAGGAAGGCGGCTTTGAAGCCTGGGTTATCCCTGTTGACGAAGCGAGTGTCATCGCGCAGGACGTTGTCGCTTGCCTTGCCGGTGGATATGAGACAGGACAGTGAAGCCTATCGGTCCAGCATTCGTTTTTGACCTCGACGGTACGCTGGTCGACAGCGTCTATCAGCACGTTGTGACGTGGTCTGAGGCTTTGCAGCAAGCCGGAATCGATTTGTCGCTCTGGAAGATACATCGCCGGATCGGCATGAGCGGCGGCCTCCTGACTCATGCACTCTTGAGGGAAGCCGGTAGAGGCATCGATCAGGCGATACTGCGACAGGTCCAGGAGAAGCACACTGAGCTCTACCTGCAACGCGTCGGCACGGTCCGGCCCTTGCCCGGCGCGCGCGAACTGCTTGCCTTTCTCACCGGCGCCGGTGTGCCCTGGTCGATTGCTACCAGCGGGCGGGCAGCGACCGCGCAGCCCGTGCTTGACCTGCTAGCGGTGCCTGAAGGCACGACCATCGTGACACATGAGGAGGTCGCACACGCCAAACCCGACCCTGACCTCTTCCTTGAGGCGGCTCGCAGAATGGGTGTCTCGGTGGAAGACTTGGTCATCGTCGGCGACAGCGTATGGGACCTCTTGGCGGCGAGACGGGCGCGTGCCCTGGGTATCGCTCTTCTGTCTGGTGGTTACGGCAGAGCGGAGCTTGAAGCGGCCGGAGCTTACCGGATCTATGAGGACCCGGCCGAGTTTCTGGCCCACCTCGACGAGGTCGGGGTTCGCTCCTAGCCGATCGTCCTGGCTGACTCAGCCCCTACGGCAGCGTGGGATCGCAGCGAATCGGCGGTTTCAGACGTCGGAGGGGACTTTGAGGCCGGCCAAATACTCGTTTACCATGCGCTGGGCGTTGAAACGGGGTCCGATAGACTTCATCGCGTACTTGACCTTGCGGACCCAATCGACGGGCACGCCGCCCGCCCCGTCCCGCTTGTAGAACAGTGGCAGGACCTGGGTTTCGAGCAGCTCGAACAGCCTTGCAGCGTCGTGGGCGTCCTGCTCCTGCCAATCTGCATCAACCGGCGTTTCTATCGCCCAGCCGTTCTCGCCGTCGTAGGCCTCGGCCCACCAGCCATCCAGCACGCTGAGCTGCAGGCCGCCGTTGAGCGCCGATTTCATTCCACTCGTGCCGCTGGCTTCGTTCGGTGGTCGTGGCAGATTCAACCAGACGTCGCAGCCGGCAGCGAGCCGCGACTCCATGGCGAGGTCCAGGTTCTCCAGAAACACAGCCCGGTCGCCGAGGCCTGTCGAACGGGAGATGCCGAAGATCGTCTGGACCGTTCGTTTGGCTTCTTCGTCCTGGGAATGCGCCTTGCCGGCGATGAGAGCCTGCACGCCTCGCTCGCGGCGCAGCAGTGTGGCGGCGCGTTCAGGAGACGCGGAGAGCAGGTAGAGTCGCTTGTAGGTGGCGATGCGGCGGACGAAGCCGATGGTCAGCGTGTCGTTGTCCCAGATCTGGCGCGCTGATTCAGCGTAAGTTGACGACTCCCCGCGACTGAGACGGTCCCACACGCTTCTCTCTCGCACGTACTCGACGAGCTGCTGACGTAATCTGCTGCGGGCCAACCAGAGTGACTCGTCCGGGATAGAATCGATTGCCTGCCAGATCACCGGATCGTCCATGCGGTGACGCCAACCATCAGGGAGATACTCGTCGAGCAACTTCTGCATCTCTGGAGCCATCCAGCTGGGCAGGTGCACGCCGTTGGTGATATGCGAGATGGGCACCTCGTGGACGCTGCGATCCGGCCACATGCCCTGCCACATGTCGCGAGCCACCTCGCCGTGCTTGCGGCTGACCCCGTTCGCGTCTCGGCTAATGCGGATCGCGAAGGGCGTCATTCCGAAGGGCTCTGCTTCGTCGCCCGGCCTGACACGGCCCAAGTCCATGAATCGCGACCAATCCAACGCCAGGCTGTCGGGGAGATGGCCGAGCGCAGCGCGCAGATCGTCGGGTGAGAACGTGTCGTGACCGGCTGCTACTGGCGTGTGAGTTGTGAAGCGCGTCATCTCCCGCGCGCGATCCAGGGCAGCATCGAAACTGAGCCCGTCGGCGAGGGCTTCGCGCGCCAGCTCAAGCCCAGCCAAGGCGGCGTGCCCCTCATTCAAGTGGATAAGCGAAGGTTGAATCCCCATGGCACGCAACATCCGCACGCCACCAATCCCGAGGATGGCGTACTGGGCCAGACGCATCTCGTGGTCGCCGACGTAGAGCCGCGAGGTAATCCAGCGGTCCGAGGGCGAGTTCTCAGGGCAGTTCGTGTCGAGCAGGTAGAGCGGTACGCGACCAACGTCGACGCGCCACATCTGCACGGCAACCTCGTGACCGCGGGCTGGCACCTCGATAACCAGAGGCGAGCCGTCCATGCCGGTCACGCGCACCATGGGAAGTCGCTCGGCGTCTGTCTCCAGCCAGTACTCGTGCTGCCAGCCCGACTGGTCGAGACGTTGCTGGAAGGAGCCCTGCCAGTAGAGCAAACCTACACCGATTACCGGGAGGGACTGATCCGACTCTTGCTTGAGAAAGTCGCCCATGAGCACGCCCAAACCGCCGGCATAGATGGGCAAGGAACCATGAATTCCGTACTCGGCGCACATGTGGACTATCGGCGCCTCACTGGAGCCTACGGTGTCGGGGCGATCGAGATACTTCTTCATTTGGGGGAGAAGGACGCTCATATCGGCGAGAAAGGGAGCGTCTTGGGCGAGTACCGCGAGTCGGTCGCGCGAGACCTCCTGCAGGAGGCGAACGGGGTTCTCTTCGCAGCGCTGCCAACGGTCGGTGTCGATGCGACGGAAGAGCTCGGCACCGCCCGGCGCCCAAGACCACCAGTAGTTGTAAGCCAGATCGGCCAGACCCGAAAGCTCAGCCGGAAGCGTCTCGGCGAGCGCGCCAGCTGCACGCACCATGTCCTGGGTCCCATCATTGGCCATCTGCTTACCACGCAACCTTTCGAGACATCCTCGTGAACCGCTCGCTTTCGCCTTCTGACCTCATCGCGAGGAGGGATTCTTCAGTACGATTGCGCGGCAGTTGACGCACCCGTACCTTCTTAGCCTCCCATGCGTGCCGCCTGACCCCCTTTTGACGATCCTTGCTTGTTATTCGGAGCGCAGCGCCTCCGAGACGCCCAACCGGCCAGCCCGGACCGCCGGCAAGAATGCGCCGACGAAGGAGATAGTGAGCGCGATGGCGACCAGGGCCAGAAGCCATGGCGCAGTCGGGAGCACGATGATGCTACTCGGCTGATGCGCTTCAGCCTGGCTGCGCATGAGCAGGTCGATCAACCAGTACCCGACCGGCGCGCCGATGAGGGTACCGAGCAGCGCCAGGGGGGCGACTCCTACCATGACGACGGCAACGACTTGACGCGGCGTGAACCCAATCGCCTTGAGCATGCCGAACTCGGCTGTGCGCTCGCGAACGGAGAAGACGAGCGAGCTAAGCAGGTTGGCTGCCGCGAGCACCGCGAGCCCTCCACCCAGCAGCGTCATGGGCACGATGAGCCGGCGGCCTTCGCTGATGTTCGCGTCGGCTTCGCGCGTCAGGTCGGTGACCACCAGCCTCCCGTCCGAGGCCGCGACGATGCCCTGCAGGGCCGCGTTCAAGTCGGTGCCGTGCGCCAGCCTGATGTCGAAGGCGCCTGGCTCAACGCCTGGATCCAAGGCTCGGAGCGTCCCGAGTCCGTACATGAGCACGACTCCTTCGTTCTCATCGGCGAAGTACGTTCCCACGATGTCGAGCGTCGAAGGCTGACCCGGCAAGAGCTCCACGACGATCTGATCTCCCGCGGCGAGGTCGAGCTCCTGCGCGAGGCCCAGACCGACGACCGCCTCGTTGGCTGAGGCGAAGAGACGCCCCTCGGTAAGCACGAAGCCCATCTCCCCGACTTCGCCGTCAATGGCACGCGTAAGCACGTCAAGGTCCCCGACCCTCGCGACTCCCACTCGATCGGTGACGAATGCCGCGACCCCTGGCTGTGCAGCGATGAGGTCGTTCGCATCCTCGTGAGAGATCGAGACGGTCGGTATCTCAACTTCGCCAGGCCCGGCCGGCGTCAGCTCGCCGAGGCGCGTCGCCTGCAACTCGTACGGCTTCGAGCCAATGAGTGCAGGATCGTCGGTGAGACGCTGGATCGAATGCCGAAAACTGAATGTCATCATCAGCGTCGCCGCAGCAACAGCGATTGCGAGCATGATCATCCAGCTGCGCATCGGCCGCGTGAAGGTGTCCTTGACGCCGACAACCACTACCTGAGGCAACCGTAGCTCGTCGGTGCCACGCGAAATCAACGAGGCACCGGCGCCCGTCTGGCGAGGAGCCATCGCGATGGCGTCGACGATCCGCGTGGCCCCCGCCCTTCGGGCAGGGAGTAACGCTGAGATCACCACCAGTATCTGAACCACGATGAACACACCAATGAGGGTAGGAAGGTGAGCCGACGTGACGGCGGGCGCATCAAGCAGATCGGTGACACCCCACTGGAAGAGCGGCGTGGCGAGGACCCCAAATGCAATG
>DASTLN010000309.1:0-7321 GCA_035714925.1 Dehalococcoidia bacterium
CAAACCTTACGAGGCGCTGACACCGCGCCCGGCGTTCTCGTTGTAGCTTGAAACCGGCGTTTGCTACCATTCGTAGCAGTATCGACGGCGCCTTGAGCAATACGTCGGGCTCATCGATTCTGTATTCTGGATGGTGGTAGCGGGGCAGGAGGTAGCGATGACAGGCACCCCACGGAGATTTTGGCTTCCTATCCTCTTCATGGGAGTGGCGTTCGTCGCCCTTGCCTGCGGTGGTGATGACGACGCCGGCGGCACCACCGGCAGCAGCAACGACGACGGCAACGATTCGCCTGCGTCGCCCGCCAACGCCGACCTCCGAATGGCCGGCGGCGATCCGATTACGCTCGACCCGGCAATCGCCGGTGACGCCGGTTCGGCCACCTACATCGTCGAGATCTTCGGCGGACTCGTGACTCTCGATCGTGACTTGCAGATCGTCCCTGACCTGGCTGAGAGCTGGGAGGTTAGCCCGGACGGCCTGACCTACACCTTCCACATCCGCCCCGACGCCAAGTTCCATGACGGTAAACCCGTCACCGCCAACGACTTCAAATACTCACTCGACCGCACCGCCAGGCTGGGGCAAAGCGTCTCTGCCACTGCCGAGGCGTACCTCGGCGACATCGTCGGTGCCAAGGACGTAACCCGCGGCCGCGCCGACGAAATCAGCGGCGTCCAGGTCATCGATGCCCGCACCCTGGAAATCAAGATCGATGCCCCGAAGGCCTACTTTCTCGCAAAGCTCACCTACCCAACCGCCTTCGTCGTCGACCAGCAACAGGTCGAGGCGAACCCGCGCAACTGGACCCGGAAGCCCAATGGCACCGGGCCTTACAAGATGGCCGAGTGGCGCCTGAATGAGCGCATCATCCTTGAAGCCAACGAGGATTATCACCTCGGCGCGCCGTCCGTGGACCGGGTGCTTTATGTACTCGCCGGCGGCTCCACGCTGACGCAGTACGAAAACGACGAGCTGGACGTGGCGGGCATCAGCGTCAACGACATCGAGCGCGTCCTCAGCGATCGTGACCCTCTCAACGCGGACTACCGCAGCGGCGACAACCTCTCCGTCTCCTACATCGGCTTCAACGTCACGCAGCCGCCTTTCGACGACCCCAACGTTCGCCGGGCCTTCGCCATGGCGATTGACCGCAGGCAGATCGTCCGCGTCGTCCTCAAAGACATGCTGGACGTCGCCAACAGCTTCATGATGCCCGGCCTGCCCGGCTACAACCAGGACGCCACCCTTCCCGAGTTCGACCCCGAAGGCGCACGCGCGGCCCTCGCCGCTTCGAAGTACAAGGACGCCGCGGGCCTTGGCGAAGTCACGCTGACCGAAGTCGGCGGCGGCGCCAACGCCGGCATCGCCACGCAGGCCATCATCGAGATGTGGCGCACCAACCTCGGCGTTGACGTCTCGATCGCTCAGGCTGAGGCTGCCAGCTTCTACGACGACCTCGACCGCGGCCGCCTCCAGATGTTCGACATCGGCTGGATCATGGACTACCCCGATCCCGAAGACATCATCGACCTCCTGTTCCACAGCACCAGCCGCCAGAACAACACCCACTACAGCAACCCGGATTTCGACGCCATCGTCGAAGAGGCCCGCACCGAGAGCGATCCCACGAAGCGACTTCAGCTTTATCAGGACGCAGAGCAGATCTTGTTAGAGGACCTGCCGTGGATCCCCCTCTACTTCGGCAAGGACCACTTCGTCGTCAAGCCCCGCATCCAGGGCTTCGACCCGCTCCCCATCGTCATCCCAATGCTGCGCTACCTCTCAATCGACGAGTAGACGCGTGGGGCACGGATGCACGAGACTTCCACGTGGCCCTTTCACCTTGCGCCTCTCTAGCAGGACTTAGGTAAACTCAGCGCCATGGAAGGCCGGATCTCCTACATTCTGCGCCGCTTGCTCTGGGTGGTGCCGATTCTTTTCGTCGTTACCTTCGCGACCTTCGCGCTTGCCCGTTTCGGCCCCGGTGACCCGATCAGGATCACCGCCGGCAACTTCCGTGACGAAGAGGCCTTCGCGCGCATTCGTGCCGCAAGAGGTCTCGATAAGCCCATTTACGAGCAGTACTACCTCTATATGGAAGGCGTCCTGACCCGCTTTGACCTGGGCGAAAGCTTCCGTTACCAGGGCCGGACCGTCAAAGAGGTTCTCTTCCCCGCAATGTGGCGCTCGATGCAGTACAACTTCGTCGCGATCTCGATCACCATGCCACTGGGGATTGCACTCGGGATCTTTGCCGCCAAACGTCAGGGCTCCTGGGCAGACCCTGCTGCCATCAGCGCGTTTCTTGTCGTCCAATCGATACCCGCGCTGATCTCTGTTCCATTCGTCTTGCTGATTTTTGCCCTCAAACTCGGCGTGCTTCCTGCCAGCGGATGGCCGCAAGACTGCAACGTGGTCTTGCCGGCGCTCGGACCCAGCTACGAATGCATTGGCGTCATTAGCAAAGAGGCGATCATTCCTGTGCTCGCCCTGTCACTTCCCGGGGTGGCGGTTTGGGGTCGCTTCACCCGTGCATTCACGCTCGAAGTGATGAAGGAGGACTACGTGCGTACCGCACGCGCGAAGGGCCTCACCGAGTTTCGTGTCCTGACCCAGCACATCATGCGCAACGCCATGCTCCCGCTCAGTACCATCATCATCTTCTCGCTCGTGGGCTTGCTGGAGGGGTCCTTCTTCATCGAAACGCTGACCGGAATACCCGGGGTGGGCCTACTCTCCTTCGAAGCCGTCCAGGGCCGCGATTACGACTTCATCATGGCCGTGGTTATGATCGGCGCGGTGACATTCGTCTTTGCCAGTATCGTGGTGGACGTCGCCTACACGTTCATTGATCCGAGGGTCCGGTTTGGCGCGCGAAACTACTGACAGCCCCGACTTCGGCTACTTCCAGGACGAGACTGTCAGCTCGATCAGCCCTATGGGCCTGGCATGGCGACGCCTGGTCAAGCGGCGCATTGCTATGGTGGCGCTCTCTTTCATCGTGCTGTTCTACGCCGCCGGCACCTCGGCCAGCTTCCTCACCGACTGGGGCGTCATCTCCTCCTACCGCGAGCAAGACCTCGAGCGGGCGCTCGAAGGGCCCACGCTCGATCACCCTTTCGGGACGGACCGCCTCGGCCGTGACATGCTCAGCCGCGTCATCTGGGCTTCGCGTACCACCGTCATCGTCACGGCTGCCACTCTATTAACGGGCGGCCTCATCCTGGCGGTCAGCCTCGGCCTCATCTCCGGCTACATGGGCGGGTGGATTGACACCCTGATCATGAGAATCGGCGATACCTTCGCATCCTTACCCACCATCCTCATGTTGATCCTCATCAACGCGACACTGAAAGAACGCGTCCGTGACATCGCCCATGATCTCGAGGCGCTGACCGGAATCGGCGGTATCGTCTCAAGCGGAGCGCCGGATTATTTCCTCGTCTTCGGCGCCCTGTCACTCTTCGGTTGGGTCAGCGGAGCGCGCATCATCCGCTCGCAGATTCTCGCCCTGCGTGAGACCGAATTCATCCTCGCCGCGCGCATGGTGGGCGCCTCCACCCGGCGCATCATGTTCCGCCACCTGCTCCCCAACGTTGCGAACATCATCATCGTCAGCCTTTCGCTCGGCCTCGCCGGTATCGCTGGCTCTGAAATCATCCTGACCTGGTTCGGTGTTGGAATCCAACCGCCCCACCCAAGCTTCGGCGCGATGATTTTCGAAGCCTCCAGCGTTCGGACCATCAATCAACACCCCTATCTCCTCGCATTCCCCGGCGCCGTTGTAGCTGGGCTGCTTTTCTCCTTCAACCTCCTCGGCGACGCACTGACGGACGTCTTCACACCAAAGGCAAACTAACCCAGTCTCATTTCGTCCAGCCGATCCCGACTTGGTATACTTCGTGGTAGCGGCTAACTCGCAAGGACCCTCTCGCGCCCGTCCGCACAGGTAGGAACGTAAGGAAACAGTGAAGGTAACCACAGAAGAACTCCCAGAGCGCCAGGTCAAGCTGCAGATCGAAGTCGACGACGAGCGCCACAACAAGGCGATCGAAACGGCCTACAAGAAGCTGGCGCCGCAGGTGCAGATACCCGGCTTCCGCGCCGGCAAGGCGCCTCGTCCGCTGATCGAAAAGCAGCTCGGCCGCCACCGTCTGCTCGATGAGGCGATGGACATCGTTGTGCCTGACGCCTACCGCGAGGCGATTGAAGAGGCCGCCATCACGCCCGTAGCGCAGCCCTCTGTGGAGCTGGTCAGCCACGAACCGCTCGTCTTCACCGCAACCGTCCCGCTGCAGCCCCTCGTTGAGGTCAACGAATACCAGTCGCTCCGTGTGCCGCGTGACGAAGTCAAAATCGAAGACAAGCAGGTCGATGAGGCGCTGGAGGACCTGCAGCGCCGCAACGCGGTCATTGAGCCGGTGGAGCGCAAGGCGAAGAAAGGCGATGTCGTCAGCGGCAGCGTATCCGCACGCGCCGGCGACATGAGCATCTTCTCCGCCGACGACATCGAGTTCCGCCTCACCGAGGAGTCCCTAAAATCCCTTCCAGGTTTCCTCGACGTCGTCACGGGCCTCAAGAAGGGCGACGACGTCACGAAGACCGTCGAGGCCCCTGCCGACCACGAGGACGAAAACATCGCCGGCAAAACGATGACCTACGTGGTCAAGGTCTCGGAGGTCAAGGAAGAAAAGCTTCCGCCGCTGGAAGACGACTTCGCCAAGCTGATCGGCGACGGCTACGAGACGCTCCTCGCGCTGCGAGCAAAGATCCGCGAGGACATCGAGAAGTCCGAGTCCGAAGCCGCCCTCCGCGCCTACGAAACGCTAGCCGTCGATGCGTTGGTCGAGCAGGCCGGTATCGAGTACGCGCCCCAGATGCTTGACCATGAGATCGACCACCTGCTCGAGGATCAGGCTAACCTCGATCCGCGCGACCCCCGTGCTCAGCTGCTCTATTTGCAGCGCATGAGCAAGAGCGAGGAAGAAGTCCGAGACTCGGTACGCGAAGAAGCTTTGTTGAGATTAAAGCGCTCACTCGTATTGAGTCAGTTCGCTGAAGCCGAGAATATTACTGTAGAGGACTCAGACATCGACGCGGAGATAGAGACGATGGCTGGGTCCGCCGGTGAACAGGCGGATATGCTCCGTCAGCTCTTCGGCAGCGATGATGCACGAGATTCCCTGGCACGGACGCTGCACACTAGGAAGACGCTAGCCCGGTTGGTGGAAATCACCAGCCAGGACGGTGGGAAGGTCACGGCCAAAAAGAAGGCACGGGCCACGGCTAAGAAGCCGGCTTCGAAACCCCGCAAGGCTTCGAGCAAGGCGGGCAAGCCGGAGGCAGAGACTCAGGAGAAAGAATGAACCACCCGTTGGCCATCGTCCCCGCCGTGGTAGAGACCACACCACGAGGCGAGCGTGTTTACGACATCTACTCGATGCTCCTCAAGGAGCGGATCATCTTCTTGGGCACGCCCATAGATGATCAGGTCGCGAACAGCATCATCGCGCAGCTCCTCCACCTCGAACGCGAGGACCCTGACCGCGACATCTCCTTCTACATCAACTCCCCCGGTGGCTCTGTGCACGCCGGCCTCGCAATCTATGACGCGATGCAGCTCAACCGCTGCGACGTCTCGACATACTGCGTTGGCATCTGCGCCAGCATGGCCACCGTCCTGCTCAGCTCCGGTACCGCCGGCAAACGCTACGCCATGCCACGATCCACAATTCACATGCACCAGGTGATGAGCGGCGCGCGGGGCCAGGCTTCCGACATCGAGATCGAAGCGCGCGAGACGTTGCGCCTCAATGACCTGCTGCGTAACATCCTCGCGGCGAACACCGGGCAAGACCCGGAGCGAATTCGCCGCGATTTCGACCGAAACTTCTATATGGATGCCCAGCAAGCCAAAGAGTACGGCATGATTGACGAGATCCTGTCGAAGGCAAACGAGAGCGGAGGCTAAATGGCTACCACCAAAGGAAGCCGTCTGCAGTACCAGTGCTCGTTCTGTGCCAAGAGCCAGGACCAGGTCAAGAAGCTGATCGCCGGGCCCGGCGCCGTCTACATCTGTGACGAGTGCGTCGAGCTCTGCCGCGAGATCATCGAGGAGGAAGGCGGTCCCGCGAAGGCTGCAGCCACTCAGAAGGTCCCGCCGCCCCGAACATTGCACGACCAGCTCAGCGAGTACGTCATCGGTCAGGAGCAGGCCAAGAAGATCCTCTCCGTCGCCGTTTACAACCACTACAAGCGCGTCAACGCCAATGCCGTCGGGAGCGGCAACGACGTGGAGCTGGAGAAGAGCAACATCCTGCTCGTCGGCCCCACCGGCGTCGGCAAGACACACCTCGCCCGCACGCTCGCGAAGATCCTCGACGTGCCGTTCACCATCGCCGACGCTACCGCCCTGACCGAGGCCGGTTACGTTGGCGAAGACGTCGAAAACATCCTCCTGCACCTGATCCAGGCCGCGGACCTGGACGTCAGCCGCGCCGAACGTGGCATCGTCTACATCGACGAGATCGACAAGATCTCCCGCAAGTCGGACAACCCGTCGATCACCCGTGACGTCTCCGGCGAAGGCGTGCAACAGGCCCTGCTCAAGATCATCGAGGGCACGGTGGCCAACGTCCCGCCGCAGGGCGGACGCAAGCACCCGCACCAGGAGTTCATCCAGATCAACACCCAGAACATCCTCTTCATCTGCGGTGGCGCCTTCGAGGGCATCGACGGTGTCATCGAGAAGCGGCTGGGTCGCGACCGTCGCGGCATGGGCTTCACCGCCAACCTCGACCGCAAGATCGGTCAGGAACGCATCGACGAGTTAATGAAGCACGTCGAACACGACGACCTCCTGTCCTATGGCCTGATTCCTGAGTTCGTCGGCCGATTGCCGCTTGTCGTCGGCTTGGAATCGCTCAGCAAAGAGACGCTGATCCGCATCCTTCAGGAACCGAAGAACGCCGTGCTGCGTCAGTTCCAACGCTTCTTCGCCCTGGATAACGTGGAACTGGTCTTCACCCCCGACGCCCTCGAGTGCATTGCCGACGAGGCGATTCACCACAAGACCGGGGCCCGCGGCCTCCGCACCGTCCTCGAGGACACGCTGCTGGACGTCATGTACGAAGTGCCCTCACGCACCGACGTGGAGAAGTGCATCGTCAGCGCCGAGACGATCAAGCTGCGTCAACGGCCGCTACTCGTAACCGCCAGTGGCCAGGAGATCGCCCCCGAAGACGACATGGCGTTCGAGAGCCTGAAGAACGCCTCGGCGTAGAAACCAGTAACAAGTAACCAGTAGCCGGAAGGGGCGGG
>DASTLN010000310.1:0-4558 GCA_035714925.1 Dehalococcoidia bacterium
TGCCGACGCGGATGAACTCCTGGCCCGAGAAGCGCGCCGGGTGACGGGCGGCCCGCGCGATCTCCAGCAGGACGACGCGGTGTCCGTCGACCTCGGCCGCGAAGAAGCGGAAGTCGATCTTGGGCTCCAGGAGCCGCAGCAACCAGTTCTCCAGCTCCTCGTTGCCGACCCGCGCCGCGTGCGGGTCGAAGCTGGTTCCTACGAATGCGTGATCCTCGTCGCGCACGCCCCACACCAGGTACGCGAAGGCCTTGCCCACGAGCGCGGCCACGTTCGCCAGCGCCGAGAGATACTCGCCGATCGCCTGCGGCTCGGCCTCGTTGACCTTGAACTCGACCCATTCCGTCTCCCGCGGCAGCGCGCACAGCTCGCGCACGAGGCTGGCGAGATAGTCGGCGGGCCGATCGCTGCTCACGCCTCGGCCTCCTCGGGGATGGCGTCGAGGTCTTCGGCTTGCGATTCCTCGGCATCGAGCGGGGCCTCGGCCTCATCGGCGGGCTCCGGCTCATCGCGTTCGTCCGGCAATTGTGCCGCCGCTTCGCGCACATCGAGCTTGCCGGTCACCACGTCGGCGATCAGGCGGGTGCGGTATTCACGGAGGAGAGAGATCTCGCGTGCAACCCGAGCCGCCGTAATCTGCGCTGCCTCCATCGTTCCTCGTAGATCGTCAACGATCTCGCGCTGTTCGTTGACGGGAGGAACAGCGAAGAAGAACGCACGCAATGAGGACAAGGGAAGGTTGTTCGCTAAGCCTTCGGCGCCGCTGATCGCCCGCTCTACTTGTTGGCGATAGGATCGACTGTTCATCGCCAGCACCATGAAGTCGGGACTCGCGTGATCCGCAAACACAGGCCGGAACGTCTTATCCGACAGGATTAGCTTGTATGTCAGCGACAGCACGCGCCCAACCGATCCAACGAGGTGAGACGACCCGCTTGCCCGAGACACAAGAACGTCGCCCTCTTGCACAACCAGGACGGGATCGAACGCAAAGCCCGATGGAAGGCGCTTGTGCTCTGCCTGTCGGAAAATACCGTGGTTCACGCAACCAGACTTCAACACACCCCAACTGTCACCATCGGCGAGATAGTTCTCTGCCTGTGGGCTTATCCCTTGGTCAATTCGCCGCACAAGTAACTTCAGCCGTCGCACCTCCCAATGCTCTGGCACGTCCCCCAGCCACGCCACGCCAGAGGGCTTGAGGCAGACATTAGGGTCGAGGCCGCGGGTGACGGCGCGGTGGATGATGGCCTGCTTCTGCTCCTCCAGCAGCTTGATCAGCTCCTGCTTGGCGCGGATGTACCGCCGAATCCGCCGGTCCGCGTGGTCGAGGAACCGCACGATGGCGGCCTGTTCGGGGAGGGGTGGGAGGGGGAAAGGGGCGCCGAGGAAGGACTCGTCCGTCAACTGAAGACGCGACGTCCAAACACCCTTGGATCTGACTCGGAGTTCCCAATGGAACGGTGTGGACCGCACAACCTCGTGCACGAACCGAGGATCAAGCACGCCAGCATCTCGCGTGCGATACACGCCGTAGGCAGTGCTCACAATGCCGTGATCCCGTGAGACTCCAAGCCCGCGCGACCAAGCCCAGAGGCTGTTGATCACGAGGTCTCCCGGCCAGCACAACTTATGCCCAGCATACGACTCGGCCTTGAACATCGTAACGTTCGCCGATCGTCGCGGCACGACCCCGAGGTTCGAGGACACCGTTAGCAGCTCCTCGTCTCCTGACTCGGATCGAATATCCACAGTGCCAAACAGAGTCTTGGCCCGCTTCACCTCCCAATGTTCCGGCACCTCCCCCAGCCACGGCGCGCCGGAGTCCTTCATCGCGGGATAGGGCTTGAGGTCGGCGATCATGGCTGCCCCCCATCGCCCTTCTGCAGCGCTTTCGCGTCAGTGTAAAGCGTCCTGAGATGATTGTCGGACATATCCAGGATCGGCTCGTACATGAATGAGTTCAGGTGAATATTCTCCGGCGTCATGAGAACCACCCGCTGCAGAACATCCACCGACGCGGTCTCAGCTGGGCACAACTCCTGAAAGCTCTTCAGCAGCCGCGCCGTCTGGTTGGAGCCGATCCTTGCGACGAAAGCCGCGTCATTTATCTTGTTCACCATGAACTGTTCCGCGACCAAGCGCGTGGCGATGGCGAGCACTACCTTGTTCGCGAAGTTGATCCCATCGGGTGCACTCAGGCACTCTGTCGCTGCGCCGGCGATCAGATCAACGACAGGGGTGTTACCATCAGGCGAATTGCCGGTCTCGGAGAACAGACGATTGTAGATGTCGTCCAGGTCCGACACCATAATCTGGTGCGAGTCGGCCTTCCAGTGCAGCAGCGAAGTCAACTTTAGGAAGTCGGGATCAGCGTCGCCGCGTGTGTATTCGATAAGGTTTCGCATGAAGGAGATTGAGGCAATCTTCTTCTTCGGGTCCGAATAGAACGCGCCCTTCCAGTCATTGATGAAGACGTTCTTGATACCGGCAGCCCTCTCCAGCGCTACGCCTGTACCGGTCTTGGAAGCCATCAGGCAGTTTTTGTAACCAACGAAGCGGCTCTCGACGGTCCGATAGAAGTCGAAGTTATGTGTCAGGATGATCTGGCGGAAATGCGGGCTCTCCGAGATGTCCATCAGATACTGGATGATCGCGTACTTGTTCTTGTAGTCGAAGGAGTCCGCAATGTCGTCCACGACAATCAACGTGTCCTGCGCGGCCTTCTTTCGGACCTCGATCTCGAACAGGATATTCAGCACATACAGCGCTTTCTTTTCGCCGGCGCTGAGCGCCTGCAGCAGCGCCGCGCGGTCCACTGGTGCTTGGTCGGCCCCATCGCTGAAGATGAACCCTAGATTGAGCATTTCCTGCTGTCCCAGGATCACGTCCACCTTGTTGGCGGCCTGAAGCTTGAACGGCACCACGAAACGGCTGTTGAAGATGTCGATGACCTCTTCCCACTGCGTTCGTTCCGCGTCTGCCTGTGCCTGAATCTCCTTTCGTCGCGCTTCTGCGGCCTGATACTTTTCGAGCAGGGTCCTGTACAGGTCGAACCTGGTGTCGATGTAGGCCTTCAAGACCTCCTGCCTGAAGTCGGCCATGTTGGCGAACTTGGTCAGTAGATCTTCGTGGTCCAGAAGAAAGGCTTCGAATTCGCGCACGGTTACGTTCTTCTGGATCAGCTTCTCAATCTCGGCGAACTTCTTGCGCAGGTCTTTGTCGTTCGAGATGGCTTCCTTCTCGCTGGCGATCAGGTCCTCAAGTTCCTTCTGCGTCGTGATCTCCTTCTTTTCGCCAGCGTTTAGATTCACGGAATGCTTGGCCGCAAAGAAGCCGTTGTCCTCAAGCTGCTTCGCAATCTGCGCCGCGTTGTAGTAGTTAAAGATGCCCTTCTTGAAATAGGTCGAGGCAGCCAGCAGTTCATTGTACTTCTTGATGTAAGCGTCGATTGCTGTTTTGAAGTCCTTGGTGCCCAGGAAGGACTGGACCTTCTCATCGAAGATCAGGTCGTAGGGTACATCCTTTAGGGGCGCATCCGGCCGGCTGGTAACCTCGTCCTTAATCCGATTGAGCGCGATGTAGAACTTGTCGTCCGTGGAGGTGAACACCTGCGAAATTTCCTTCTCTAGGTCGCGCCTTGAACCGGACTGTTCCTTCAGCGCCTTTAGAAACGCACCCTTCGCGGCGTGAATTTCCGCGTGGAGGTCTTCGTACTCTTTCCGCAGCTTTGCGTTGACCAGGAGGGTGGATGTCTTTGCCGAGTGCCCCAGCGTTTCCTCGTACGGCCTAACCACCAGCACGCTATCCTTCGGCAAATCGGCACCGCTCTCATCTATGACGACCCGTGTGCAGACGCGGTCCGGAAAGATGCGATCCTTTGAGGCAGTGCCGGTGGCGATGTCCTGGAACGTTTGTGCCAGCGATGTCTTCATCGACCCATTCGGAGCGTAGATGGCGATCGCCTTTGCGATCGAGAAATCGAGTTTCTCATCCAGCTTCCTGATGCCATAGCAGTGTTCGAGTTTGATCGTCAGAGTGTTCATGGTGCGTTTCTCTCGCTGTCGCCGCGTGCCCCGGCTATCTATCTACGATTCTGCGACCGCGTCCCGAAAAACCACTCCGCGCAGGCCAACCACGGCAGCACTGAATGCTCGTTAGCGACTCGGATCGGTTCCACGATCTCGTCGAACGCCGCCTCGACCGTCATGGCTTCGCTCCCCCGATGATCTCACCCAACAACCCCTCCGTCTCCTTCTCGAGCGCCAGGATGTCGGCGCGGATCTCCTCCAGCGTGCGCAGCGGCTGCGGCTGGTAGAAGTAGCGGGTGAAGCTAATTTCGTAGCCGGTCTTGACGCTGTCCGGGAGGTACCAGGCGCCTGCCTGTCCGGTAGGCAGGTCGGGGGCGTGGGGCAGGACCTCGCGGCGCAGGAAGGCCTCGATGCCGCCTTCTTCCAGGAGCGGGATCTGCTCGGTGTCGCGCAGGTCGGGGTCGGGCTCGTACTCGACGACCATACGCTGGCGGTCACCTCGTGCGCCCTCACCCCCGGCCCCTCTC
>DASTLN010000311.1:0-2106 GCA_035714925.1 Dehalococcoidia bacterium
GTTGTGCAACCACTGCCAGATCTGCGACCGCGAAATCTCCGCCGTCGCGGCGTCCTCCATCAGGTTGAAGATCGCCGCCGCGCCCACACCGCGCAACCACGACTCGATGTACTGCATGCCGACGCTGATGTTCTGGCGCAGGCCCGCCTCCGTGATGTTGCCGCCCGTCTTGTCGAAGGCAATCAGGTCCGCGCCCCTGACGTCGACCTCGGGCCGCTGCCGGTCGATCTGGTTCTTCCTCGCGCCGAGGACGGCGTCGAACTCCTCCATGGCTACCGAGACGAGGTCGGGGTGGGCTACCCAGGTGCCGTCGAAGCCGTCTGTCGCCTCGCGCAGCTTGTCTTCCTTGACGCGGGCCATCGCCACCGCGTTCACGTCGGCGTCGCGGCGGCTGGGGATGAAGGCTGCCATGCCGCCCATGGCGTGGGCGCCGCGCTTGTGGCACGTCTTGACCAGCAACTCCGTGTAGGCGCGCATGAAGGGCACAGTCATCGTGATCTGGCCGCGGTCGGGCATCAGCAGGTCTTTGCGCGCCTTGAACTTCTTGTTGACGCTGAAGATGTAGTCCCACCGCCCGGCGTTGCAGCCCGCCGAGTGATCACGCAGCTCGTAGAGGATCTCCTCGATCTCGAACGCGCCGAGTATCGTTTCGATCAGCACGGTAGCCTTTACCGACCCTTGTGGCACGCCGACGTACTCCTCGGCGAACGAGAACACATCGTTCCAGAGGCGCGCCTCCAGGTGGCTCTCGAGCTTCGCCAGATAGTAGTACGGCCCGCTGCCGCGGGACAGCAGCTCCTTCGCGTTGGTGAAGAAGTAGAGGCCGAAGTCGAACAGGCTGCCCGAAATCGGCTCGCCGTCGACCTCCAGGTGGCGCTCCACCAGGTGCCAGCCACGTGGGCGCACCAGCAGCGTCGCGACTACGTCGTTCAGCTCGTAGACCCGCCCGTCCTCGCGCTCGAAGCGGATCTCGCGGCGGACGGCGTCCTTGAGGTTAACCTGCCCGTCGATCATGTTGTCCCACGTCGGCGTGTTGGCGTCCTCGAAGTCGGCCATGAACACCCGCGCGCCGCAGTTCAGCGCGTTGATCACCATGCGACGGTCCGTCGGCCCGGTGATCTCGACGCGCCGGTCCTGCAGGTCCTCTGGCACCGGCGCGACCCGCCATGAGTCGTCGTCGCGGATGCCCTGCGTCTCGGGCAGAAAGTCGGGGTTCTCTCCGGCATCGAAGCGCGCCTGGCGCTCGGCGCGTTTGGCCAGCAGCTCCTTGCGCATCGGGTTGAAATGACGATGAAGCTCGGCAAGGAAGTCGAGCGCTTCCGGCGTCAGTATCTCGGCAAACCTGCCTTCGACCGTTCCCTTGACCTCGACGTTCGCGGGCATTGCGTCCTCCCCTAGTTCACCAGCCGGTTGGTGCATCTTAGCGCAGCGCTTTCGAATCCGCAGACGCTACTTTCTGCTCAGCAACGCCTCGCGCTCCGCAATCTCCCGGCGCAGCTCGCCGACGCTGACGCTACCCGGCGCCTGCTTCTCCCGCGCCATGCGTTCTACGTACAGCGTCATGATTTCATTCGCCGGCGTCGGGATCCCGTGCTTTCGGCCCAGCAGTACGACCTCGCCGTTCAGGTAATCGGTCTCTGTGCTGCTCGACCCGCGCACAATGCCCTGCCAGGTCGAGCTGCCGCGCCAGCCGCCGCTGCCTACGCCGCCTACGCTCGCGCTCATCCCCGCGGCGCGTCCCATCATCTCCGCCGTCTCGGCGAACTCGATATCCGAGGCTTCGAAGCAGGCTGTTGCCTCATCGCGGAGCATTTGCAGGATGTCGCTGGAGTCGGCCTCCGGCGGTAGCAGCGCGTGCAGCGCGTTGATCAGGTTCTCTCGCAGCTTGGTGTACTTCACGCGCATGATGTTCGCGTCTGGTGACGAGATGAAGCCCGCCTTCGTCATGTCGGCGGCGATCGCCTCAGCCGTAGCGTCTGTGCCGCGCGGATAGCGGCCGATCTCCAGCAACCCGCTGATCGGCCACGAGGTTGTATCGACAGCCCCGGGGTCGCGGAAGTTGGCCGGCAGGATGACCAGCATGCCGTAGACGTTGGCGAAGCGCCG
>DASTLN010000312.1:0-15983 GCA_035714925.1 Dehalococcoidia bacterium
ACCGTCCCGGGCACCATGACCGGCGGGTGCGGCTTCTGGAGCGGCAGCGCCCACGGGTTGACGACGCGGTACTGGAAGTGCTTGCCGTCCCAGCGGAACGGCCCCGGCCGCGTCCAGGCCGCGATGATCAGGTCGTGCGCCTCCTCGAAGCGCTCGCGGTTGTGCACCGGGTTGACGTTGTTCGCCAGGCTCTCGACGCCGCCGCCGCGAACGAAGCCGGAGACGAGGCGGCCGCGCGAGATCATGTCGATCATCGCCAGCTCCTCCGCCAGCCGCAGCGGGTTATCGACGACCGGCAGGGGGTTGCCCAGCATGACGATCTTCGTGCGTTGCGTGATCTTGGCGAGCACGGCGCCGGTGATGTTGATCGAGGCCTGCATGCAAAACGGCGCCGTGTGGTGCTCGTTGATCATGATCCCGTCGAACCCAACGTCGTCGGCGACCGCGTACTCCTCGTGGTAGCGGTTGTACAGCTCGGCGCCCAGCTTTGGGTCGAAGTTCTCGTTCGGCAACATCAGGCGCAGCGCCGGGTGCTCCTTCTGCAGCTCCGGGTCGTAGCCCGTATAGGGCTGCTCGGTGAAGTAGTAATAGCTGGTCTGGTTCACGGCTTGCCTCCCGTGGTTACGCGCCGAGGAACTTCGCTACGACTTCGGCCAGCTCGGCCGGCTTCTCGTAGTGCGGCCAGTGCCCGCAGCCCTCGATCACCTCGATCCGCGCCCCCGGTATCGCCCCCGCGTACAGCCGCCCGCACTCAACCGGGATGATCCGGTCGTCCGAGCCCCACACGACAAGCGTCGGTGTCCGGACGGCGCCCAGCGCCGCCGGGAACGCCGGATTGTGCATGTAAGGCCGGTAGCACAGCCGCATCGTCATCGAACGCCCCGCCTCTCGCGCCCCGCCGAAATCGACGATCGGCAACTCGTCGTAGATACGCCGGTACTCCTCGGCGCCCTCGGGGTTGTGCACGCACGCCGCCACGATGTCCCGCCACGGCTGCACAAAGATGTCGACCGTCTCGCCCTCCACGGGCCGCACGCCCGCCGCGTCGATCAGCACCAGGCGCCTCAGGTTCTCCGAGTTCATCGCCGCCATCTCGGCCGCGATCCAGCCCCCGATTCCGAAGCCGATCAGATCGACCTCATCGATGCCCCGTTCGCGCAGGAACCACTCGTAGAACAGCGCTTGGTGGCCGATGCTCTCCATCCACTCCGGTCGCTCTGACAACCCGAAACCCGGATGCGATGGCGCGATCACGTCCGCCTGTCTCGACAGCGCCTCGTGAAACGCCAGCCAGCCCTCCGGCCCCTCGATGCCGTGCAGCACCAGCGCCGGCCGTCCACCGCCGCCGCGCAAAAGATGCAGCGTCGCGTCCCCGACCTGCACCATCTGATCGATGCCCGTAGCCGTGGTCATAGCCCCGCCTTTCGAAGTCGCCCCGATTCTAGGCCCACGCGCCGCCTTTTTCCACGCGAGAGCGATCTAATGCCCTGCGCTCTGTCGGCCGATAGTGGCGCCCCTGCAGTCCGTCGCGGGTAATTGACGGAATGTCAGGCAGACGACAAAATCGGAAGCGCAACGAATAGTCTTAGGCTCAGATCGGAGAGTGCCATGCCGGTTCCAACAGACACACCTCAGGAAGCGCAGGAGCGTCTCGACTTGATGAAGCTCATGGACGAGGGCCCGTACAAGGTCCCCAACCGGCGCGTCGACGAGAATCTGATCCTCGGGACCTGGAACATCCAGCAGTTCTCCGAGAAGAAAACCTGGCGGGCCCTGAAATACATGGCCGACATCATCGAACGCTTCGACATCATCGCGATCCAGGAGCTGAAATCGAACCTCGTTGGACTGGGCCGCCTGCAGGAGATTCTCCCCGGTCAGTACCGCATTCTGGTTTCAGACGTGACGGGAAATACGGAGCGCTTCGCCTTCGTCTACGACCAGCGGACGGTGCAAGCCACCGGTCTCGTGGCCGAGATCGGCCTCCCCATTAGCACCGTCGAGCACGAGGGCTTCCAGATCCACCGCATGCCCTACTGCGCGTCTTTCAGTGCAGGCCGCTTCGATTTCACCGTCGTCTCCGTCCACATCTTCGAAAGCAACCTCACCTTTCGCGAGCGGGAGATCGACGTGCTGGCGAAGCATCTTACGACCATGTCCCGGCGCGAGCGCACGAAGGTCGTTGATCGCGATTTCTTCGTCGTCGGGGACTTCAACATCGTCAAAGAAGGCGATCGTTTCTTCAACGCGCTCGCCGCCGCCGGCTTCAAGATGCCCGCCAAACTGAACTCCCTGACCACGAATTTCAAACGCACCGGCACCTATGACAAGATCGCCTGGGTCGATCGCCCCGGCTTTGAGTTCAGCGACAAATGCAACGTCGTACCGTTCTACCACGCCGTGTTCCAGGACGCGGTCCCTCCCGGTGGTCTCGAGGAGATTAGCGATCACCTGCCGCTGTGGGCCGAGTTCTACGTCAACAAACTCACGCAGCAACTCGAGCAGGTGCTCAACCGCTAGCCAACCCTCGCGCCGTCGTCCAGAGCCCCTCTCCTCGCAAGCCTGCCCTTCGCGAAGCGGAAGGGGAGAGGGGCGCGCGCCTGCCCTTCGCGAAGTGGAAGGGGCAGCGGGGGAGAGGTTTGGACGCCGCGTTGTCACGCCCTGCGCTACGATTAGCGCAGGTGGGACATGGCCTTTCTCAGATCCATCCTGCAACGAATCAACCCGGCTCGTCCGCGCCAATCCGTCGAGCTTCACCCGGTCGCGCAAATTACCGTGCGTTATCTGCTCGAGTTCGGGGCGCGGTCAGTTGATGACATAACGAAGGAGGTCGAGGCCACTCGCACCATCTTCGCCGACGAGATGGACGAGTCCCTCGCCCACCTCGTCGAGGCCGGCCTCGTCGAGGCCATCACCGTCGATTCCGAAACCCGCTACGCTGCGACCCGGAAAGCAGCTATCCTGCGCAATCGGATACCGCACGATCCCCGCGGCGTAACCGAGTTCTACCTCTAGGCCTCGGCACAGGACACAGGAGACCGCACGCCCATGAGCAAGACCGTCGCCCGCTTACTGATCGAGAGCCTCGAAGCTCACGACGTCGACCGCATCTTCATCGTCCCCGGCGAAAGCTACGTCGGCTTCACCAGCGCCCTCGTCCAGCAAGAATCGATTCAAATAATCGTCTGCCGCCACGAGTCCGGCGCCGGCTACATGGCCCTCGCCGACAGCCAGCTGCGCGACCGCGCCGGCGTCGCCGTCGTCTCCCGCGGCCCCGGCCTCTCCAACGCCATGGTCGCCCTCCACTCCGCCTATCACGACTGCGTCCCGCTCGTCCTCCTCGTCGGCCACGTCGAGCGCCGCGACGTCGGCCGCGGCGCCCTCCAGGAGCAGAACTACGCCCGCCTCCTCTCCGACGTCACGAAGCTCGTCATCGAGGTCATCGACCCCGATCAGGCGTCCGAGGCCATCGCCCGCGCCTTCCACACCGCCGAGAGCGCCACGCCCGGCCCCGTCGCCGTTATCTTGCCCGAGGACATCTTCGACCTCCAGACCGACGCCCCCGTCGACCAGCCCCGAGCGCGCTACATCGCGGCCCCTCGCGACGAGGACCTCGATCAGCTCGCCGCCATGCTCGAAGCCGCGGAACGCCCCCTCGTCCTCGTCGGCGGCGCCCTCTACAGCGACGCGCTGCGCGAGCGCGCCGTCCTCGGCGACCTCGCGCGCCTCGCCGAGCAGTGGTCTCTGCCGATTACGCCCACGCACCGCCGCCCCCAGCTCTTCGACGCCGGACACCCCAACTACGGCGGCTACATGGGCATCCGCGTCCCGCCGATCCAGATCGAAGCCATGAAGCGCACCGACCTCATCGTCGCCCTCGGCGAGCGCCTCAGTGACACGGTGAGCCAGGCCTACACCTTCCCCGCCGCGCCGGAGCCTCAGGTGCCGCTCATCCACGTCTGGCCCGACGCCAACGAGCTGGGCCGGGTCTGGCGCCCCACGCTGGGTATTCCTGCCAGCCCCGCCGAGGTGATACGAGGCCTCCTCAAGCGCGGTGCGCCCGTGAGCGCCGCCGCCCGCCGCGGCTGGGTCGCCGAGCTGCACGAGATACCCGGCAAGCTCGCGGAGCGCGAAGGCGAGCCCACCAGCGACGGCGTCGACTTCGCCGACATCGTCTGCGGCATCGCCGGCCATCTCACCCCCAACGCCGTCCTCACCAGCGACGCCGGCAACTTCTCCAGCTTCATCCACCGCTACATCGGCTTCGGGCAGGACCAGGTGCTGCTCTCCTCCGTCGTCGGCGCCATGGGCTCCGGCGTGCCGATGGCTGTCGCCGCGGCCCTGCGCCAGCCCGGCCGGCAGGTCGTCGCCTTCGTCGGCGACGGCGGCGCCTTGATGACCGGCAACGAGCTCGCCACAGCCGTCCAGTACGGCGCCAAGCTCATCATGATCCTCGCCGACAACTCGATGTACGGCACGATCGGCATGCACTCCCACATGCGCTACCCGGAGCGCCCCTTCATGGGCGGCACCCGCCTCACCAACCCCGATTTCGCCGCCTGGGGCCGCTCCTTCGGCGCCGAAGCCATCACGATCAGCGACGAGTCGGAGGTCGCCGACGGCCTCGCCAGGGCATTCGCCGTCAAAGACCGCCCCGTCGTCGTCCACTGCCTCATCTCAGCCCTGCAGATGAGCGCCTGGCGCCGTTTCACCGACGCCGAGACGCTACCGTAATGGGGATCTGACAGTGGCCGCACATCCCGCAACGGAATCAGACGCGACCGGACTCCCAGACGAACCCTGGTTCGCCAGCGGCCTGCGGTTCAAGTGCACCGAGTGCGGCAATTGCTGCACCGGCTCGGCGGGCTCCGTCTACCTCTCCCAGGCCGATATCGCCCGCCTCGCCGCCCACTTTGATGTCCCGCCGGGTCGCTTCGTACGCCGCTACACCCGCGTCGAAAAGGGCCACCGCGTCCTCGCCGACCGCCCTGAATCAGACGAATGCGTCTTTCTGCGCGACAAGACGTGCACCGTCTACGATGCGCGCCCCACGCAGTGCCGCACCTATCCCTGGTGGCTCGTCAACATCCAGGACCCGCGGGCGTGGCAAGAAACCGCCGCCGTCTGTGAGGGCATCGACCACCCAACCGCCCCGCTCGTCTCCCTCGGCGAGATCGTCGAGCAGGTCCTTCTCGATCAGGCAAACGAATCCAATCTGGACCAACCCAACGGAAGGTCCCGCTGACGCAGGCAGAGCGCGGCGTTCGCGCCGCTTCCCGGGAGGCACATCCATGGCAATCCAGTCTCAAAATCCCGCCACCGAAGAAGTCATCGCCAGCTTCGAGGAGCATACCGAAGCACAAATCAACCAGATCCTCGACCGCAGCGTCGGCGCGTTCAAGCAGTGGCGCAACCAGCCCTTCGCTCACCGCGCCCAGCTCATGACGCAGGCCGCAAAGCAGCTCCGCGCCGGCTCTGAACGCCTCGCAACGCTGATGACGCTCGAGATGGGCAAACCGATCGCCCAGGCTCGCGCCGAGGTCGAGAAGTGCGCCTGGTGCTGCGACTACTTCGCCGAGAACGCGGAGTCCTTCCTCGCTGACATCGTCAAGCCCAGCGCCGCCACGGAAAGCTACGTCGCCTTCGACCCCCTCGGCGCCGTGCTCGCCATCATGCCCTGGAACTTTCCCCTCTGGCAGGTCTTCCGCTTCGCCGCGCCCGGGCTCATGGCCGGCAACGTTGGCGTCCTCAAGCACGCCTCCAACGTCCCCCAGTGCGCCCTCGCCATCGAAGAGGTGTTCACGAAGGCCGGCTTCCCGCGCGGCGCCTTCCAGACCGTCCTCGTGCCCGGCGCCAAGGCCACCGCCCTCATCGACGACCCCCGAATCGCCGCCGTCACCCTGACCGGCAGCGAGGAAGCGGGCGCCATGGTCGCCGAGGCCGCCGGTCGCGCCCTCAAGCCCGCCGTCTTCGAGCTCGGTGGCTCCGACCCCTACATCGTCCTCGAAGACGCCGACGTCGAGGCCGCCGCCCGCGTCGCCATCGACGCCCGCTTCCAGAACGTCGGCCAGAGCTGCATCGCCGCCAAGCGCTTCATCGTCGTCGACTCCGTGGCTGACGAGTTCCAGGAGCGCTTCCGCAACGGCATCGAAGAGCTTGTGGTCGGCGACCCGATGGACGCCTCGGTCAAGATCGGCCCCCTCGCCAAGGACGACCTCGTCGACACGCTGGAAGAGCAGGTCAAGCGCTCGGTCGCCGCCGGCGCCACCGTCGTCACGGGAGGCGAACGCCTCGACCGCCGCGGCTACTACTACGCTCCCACCCTCATCGCGGACGTCAAACCCGGCATGCAGGTCTTCTCCGAAGAGACCTTCGGCCCCGCCGCGGCCCTCATCCGCGCCGCCGACACCGGCGAAGCCATCGCGCTCGCCAACGACTCCCGTTTCGGCCTCGGCGCCGCCCTCTGGACCCGTGACGTCGACCGCGGCAAGCGCCTCGCCCGCGAGATCGAAGCCGGTGCCGTCTTCATCAACGGCATGGTCGCCTCCGACCCCCGCCTCCCCTTCGGCGGCGTCAAGCGCTCAGGCTACGGCCGCGAGCTCGCCGACTTCGGCATCCGCGAGTTCGTCAACATCAAAACCGTCTGGATCGGCCCCACGCAGACACCCCCACCCGCTGCCTCCAGCGAATAACGGCGTCTTGGGGGGATTACAAAGAGCGCCCTCCGAGGCGCTCTTTTCTCTGGCCCGGCCTCTACTTACGCGGCAGCGCTAGACCCCTTGCGCCCACCGCGCTCGATCAGCTCGTTCGACGGCTCCGACGCCGGGTCCATCGCCTTGCGCGCCGCTTCGGCCCCCGTGACCGGCAGGAACGTCGCGTCCAGCACGCCAACCTGCGCCAGCACCGACGCCTGGTCCCAGTAAATCCGCTCCCCCGCGATCTTGTCGCCCTCAAACTCCACCACCGCCACGATCGCCACCTCGACCTTCCTCCCCGTCGGCGCCACGCCAGGCAGAATCCACGGCATCTCGATATCGTGCGTGAAAGTGTGGACAAGCTCCTCGACGATGCGGTTCGCCCCTACCGTACGCGCCACCAGCAACGACACCGTGTCGTCCGGGTGGCCCGGCAGGAAGTGGCGACTGTAGAAGCTGCGCACCCCCACGGACCCCACCCCGCCCGTCATCACCGGCACGTGGTTCACGAACGGTTGCGCCGTCATCGTCGCCATCGTCGCCTCGATGTCCTTATCGCCGAACTCCGCCGTCACATGCCGCTCCCACGCCGCCACCATCGCGTCCTGCAGCGGCGTCAACTCGATATCGTTCATCTCGTCCTCTCCTGCGGCCCACCGCCGCCTATCCCTAACCCACCACCACAGGCGACAAGGCCTGCTAACAGAGATGTTCGGCCCTTTTCTGGGCCCGTCAGAGGACACGCAAGGCTCACCCGCGCTCCAGGCGCCGCCACAACCGCCGCTGAAATCAGGGACGACCGCGACGCCTCCCCCGCGGCACAAAAAAGCGTCCTTCTCAGGAAGGACGCTCTGGCGTTCGAATGGCGACCCGGAGGGGATTCGAACCCCCGATCTCCACCGTGACAGGGTGGCATGTTAGGCCGCTACACCACCGGGCCGTACGATTCCGATTCTAGCATTCCCGCCCCGTAACCAGTCAACGCGCCCATATCTAAACCGGGGACACCCCGGACCCCGCTAAAGACGGCGCACGCAACGCCCCCACCTCATGCCCTGTCCTTCAGGGCACGGTATGAGGCCCCCGTCACGTCTCATCATCTAAACCGGGGACACCCCGCACCCCGCTAAAGACGGCGCCCCCAACGCCTCGCCCCCAACGCCCGTCGTCCGCCAGCCTGTTACCTGTTACCTGCTACCTGCTCCCCGCTACCCGCCCCCCGTCACGCCCCCGTAATCTCCCCCGGCAGCTCCCGCGCCTCCACCGCCGCCCCCACCTCAAACGCCGCCTCGATCTCCCCCTCATCCATCCCCAACACCTCCCCCAACACCGCCCGCGTGTCCTGCCCCGGCGCCGGCGGCCCGCCCCGGATCACCCCCGGCGTCCTCGACAGCCGCAACGGCGAGTTCGCGATCGTCAGCCTGTTCCCCCGCGCCGACGCCACCTCCCGCAGCATCTCCCGCGCCACCACCTGCGGGTACGCCGCAACCTCAGGTATCGAGTTCAAAGGCCCGCAAGGCAGCTGGATCGCCTCGAACTCACGCACCCAGTGCGACGTCGGTTGCGCCAGCATCGCCTCGTTCAGCATCGGCTCCAGCACCGCGTGGTTCCGCGTCCGCTCCCCCGGCGTCTGGAACCGCGGGTCGTCGATCAGCTCCGGCCGGTCGATCGTCGCGCAGAACAAACCCCAGATATTCTCCAGCCCGAACCCCAGCGCGATAACGATGTGCCCGTCCGCCGTCGGGAACGCCTGGAACGGCGTCGACAGCGGGTGCCGCGTCCCGATCGCCCTCGGCGGCTCCCCCGTCGCCGAATAGCGCGCGAACGCGTTCTCCAAAATCGCCACCTGGCAGTCCAGCATCGAGATGTCGATCATCTGCCCCCGGCCGCTGCGCTCGCGCTCTTGCAGCGCCGCCAAAATCCCGATCGCCGTGAACAGCCCCGCCGCGATGTCCCCCAGAGACAGCCCCGGCCGCACCGGCCCGCCGCCCTCCTCGCCCGTGATCGACATCACGCCGCCCATGCCCTGCACCACCACGTCCAGCGCCGGCTTGTCCCGGTCCGGCCCCGTCTGCCCGAACCCCGACGTCGCCGAATAAATGACCCGAGGATTCCGAGCCGCCAGCGCCTCATACCCCAACCCCAGCCGGTCCATCGTCCCCGGCGTGAAGTTCTCCATCACCACATCCACTTTTTCCACCAGCCGCAGAAACAGCTCCCTCCCCTCCGCCTTCCGCAAATCCAGCAACGTACTCTTCTTCCCCCGGTTAATACTGAAGAAGTACGAAGACTCCACCGCCCCGCCCACTCCTTGTTGCTTGTTGCCTGAAGCTTGTTGCCCGGAGCCCTCACCTTGCAGCTTGTAGCTTGAAGCTTGTAGCCCGGCGCTTGCAGCCTGTAGCTCGGCGCCCTCCCCTTGCAGCTTGGAGCCTGTAGCTTGTAGCTCGTTCCGAAGGAACGGTCCCGTCGTCCTCGCCACATCCCCATACGGCGGCCGCTCGACCTTGATCACCTCCGCCCCCAGGTCGCACAGCACCATCGACGCGTAAGGCCCGGACAGAACCCACGTCAGGTCAAGGATCTTCACGCCCTCCAGGGCGCCCTCAGGCAAGCCGTTCATATCAAGGCTCCTTTTCGTAGCTACAGCCCTCAAGCTACAAGCTGCGCGTCCGGAGCGGAAGGGCGCATAACCTCCCCCAAACGAAAGAGCCGGGCTCGATGCCCGGCTCCGAATCAACGCTGCGCCGTACGCTAGCCCAGCGGCGGCCCCACGATGTCGAGGTGGTACTTCTCCGCCACCGCCATCCCGCGCGCGATGAACGTCTCGGTGTCGATGTTGCCCTCGCCGACGACCTCGGCGAAGTAGTCCTCGAACCCGCCCGGCGAGAACAGCACCAGCAGCTTCGCGGGTGTGCTCCCGGCGTTCCAGAACGTGTGCGTCGTGCCGCGCGGTACCAGGATGAAGGCCCCAGGCTTCGCGTTCACGGTCTCGTCGCCGAGCTTCACGTTGAGCTCGCCCTCCAGGATGTAGAAGGCCTCTTCCTCGTGCTGGTGGACGTGCTGCGGCGGCCCGTCGCCCGTGACGCGGCCCTCGATCAGGGCGTAAGCGCCGCGTGTGTCGCCGCTCGTCGCCTTGAACTCGATCGGGTGGCCCGGTACGTCGATGTGCTTGCCCTGCCCGGGCATCAGGACGATCTGGTTGCTTAGCGTGGTCATGGTTTCGTTCTCCTGTCGATTTGTTCGAGTCGGTGGGACCCGACATCGACAGGCTAGGCGCCACCCCTCGGCGCGAGAATTCCCCGACAGGGCTATTTCTGCGACTTCGTAGGGCTACCCGATCGGGCTATTCGGCGCTCGGCTGCGTCGAACCCGTCTCGTCCACAGCCCCGCTGGTCGCAATCCACGCCGCGATCTGCGCTCGAGACCGAAAACCCAGCTTCGCCAGGATGTGCTTCACGTGCAGGTTCGCCGTGTGCTCGCTGATCACGAGACGCTCAGCGATGTCACGATTCGTGCAGCCCAGCGCCACGAGCACCGCAACCTCACTCTCGCGCGTGCTCAGTCGCGGCGTGTTCGCTGGTTCACTCGTTTCACCGCGAGGCTCGTCGCTGCGACCGCTGTCCTCGTTGAGAAACGCCAGCAGGGGGTCAAGTACCCTGGACTGCTCGTCAAGGTAGTAAAGCATCGCGTTCCCATCGACCAGCACTAGGTGCGCGCCGCTGATCTCGGCCGCCAGCTTGCGCGCGATCTCGACAGGATGGCGCCTGCAGTCGCGACGGTGCATCACGAGCGTCGGCATCGACAGCTTGGGCAGGTATTCGCGGACGTCGTAAGACGTCGTCGCCTTCATGATCGCCAGCAATGTCTCGCGGTCCAGCGCCTCGCGAATCTGCCCCGCGAAGCGTCTGGCGGCCTCCCCCGTTTCCCACCCCATCACCACCGACGCCAGCATCTCCGTGAACAGCTGCCAGTCCTGCGACACCAGGCTTCGGGTCGCGCCGAACAGACTGTTCCCCGCCACGTCGTCCAACGCCCGGTAGGCGTGCCACAAGACAAGGTGCGACACCTTCTCCGGGTGCTCGGCTGCGTAGACGATCGACGCCGTCCCGAGGTGATAGTTGCCCAGGATCGCCACGCGCGACAGGTTCAGGTGCTCAACGATGGCGCTCAGGTCGCTCGCCATCTCGCTCATCGTGAAGCTGGTCACCGAACGGTCGGAGGCGCCCGTGCCGCGCGGGTCGTACAGGATCACCGAATGTGACGCCGCCAGCCTGTCCAGGAATGAACGGAACTCCGGATTCAGCCGCAGCGCCGTGTCTACGTCGCTGTAGGAGTCCAGCGTCAGGAGCAGCGGCGGCCCGCTACCCACCACCCAGAACGCGATGCGTACGCCGTCAGCCGCATGCGCGTACTGAATCCCCCCAGAGCTCATGCTGCATTCTAGCCTCGCAGCGTCGCAATCGCGCTCAGACTCCCCCGCTCATCCTGAGGCTCTCGTAGGATGAGCGGCCCCCGAGCTACCGAGAAGCAAGCTACAAGCTGCGGCCCCTCGACCTTGAACCTCCGCCCCCAAATCGCACAGCACCATCGACGCGTAAGGCCCGGACAAAACCCACGTCAGGTCAAGGATCGTCACGCCCTCCAGGGCGCCATCAGGCAAGCCATTCATATCAGCGCTCCTTGGTTACTAAAGGTCAGCCACAGAGGTCAGAGTACAGAGGCCCAGCACAGGACGCGACGTTAGTCCTTGGTCGATGTCAGGCTCCGAGTATCTTCCACTGGAAGCACGGTCCAGACGGCGCTTCATTGAACCTCTCATTTTAAAGTAAAGTCCTACCCGAATATGTTTGGGAGAAACAGCTTTGGCTAGTGGGCGGACGTTACCCGATCTCGGCAGCCTGCACTTGAGACATCCCGGCCTCACGCAAGCAGTCTGTGCATATCTCGCTGAAGCGGCGGCTGTTTGCCTCAGTCGACATCATTCGACACCAATTCAGTTCACATTGACCTCACCGGTGCTGGAAGTTGAAATCGAGGTTTCATGGCCGGCGCCTGATCAGGCAATGCGTGACGCGCATAACAACGCGGATGACGCGACGCGGGATGGGGCCTACGCCGTATCACTCGCCGCCACCGAGGAGTGGTATGGGCTCCGTGCTCTAAAGCGGGCGGAGACGCGAACAGGGGCCGATTATTACGTGGGACTAGAAGGCCAAGACTTCGAAGATGCCTTGCGGCTTGAAGTATCCGGTGTTGATCGGGGTGATGATACAACCGTGAATCGCCGGCTTCGGGCTAAGGTTGAGCAGGCTCGAAGGGGAGCATCTAACCTTCCTGCCATGGCCGCGGTGGTAGGCTTCGAAGCAAGACTGATAGCAACGAGGGCGGTCCAATGACCCGGGACCTCGAGTATCACGCTGAAGCGGAGCGGTGGGCCGCAGAAGCGGAGTCCTTTTTACGTGCCGGTGAGTCCGAATCGGCTCGACGCGCATATGCCCAAGCCGCGCGTAATGAAATCCTAGCGGCAGATCTGACCTCGTCCGAAAGGCCCCGAACAAAGGGGATCCTTTCGATTAGTGCTGCGTCCTTGTCATATAAAGCGGGACTACTTTCCGAAGCCGAGACGTTTGCCTTGAAGTCTATTGCCCTCGCCGACTTGCCCGAGTTTGCACTCGAAGACTTGAAGCAATTGCTTCAAGTCATTTGGGAGGCCAAGTCCCTCGCGCTTTCGCAACGACGCTTAGGAGACGAAGAAATTCAAGTCGCTATCCGGGGCTCCGATATTGGTGTTGGTCGCGCCCCGATGGGGCTCGTCTTAGACAAGGTCGTCGGCGTTAGGAGCCTGCTTTATCGTGTCACCGAGCTTCTGGCTGGATATCCTCTCCGAACAAGAGGCGTACCTGCTGAAGAAATCAGGCAGATTTGTCAGCCATGGGTCAGCGAACCTCAAGCAGGGAGTTTCAAATTCACGATTAGATTGACTCAGCCTCTTCAGCCCGAGCTAATTCCGTCACGCTCAGTTGTGCCGGCCCAAATCGGACAGGCGTTACTCTCAATAATCCGTACAGTTTCTCCTACCACCGCGGCTGGGACGAATTCCGTCACCTTGGAAGACGCGATACCTAACCAAGATTATCAAGAGCCGATCCTGAAGTTGCTTAGGAACATAGTTCCGGATGGCCACCGTGTTCGGGAAATCGAATTCATGGGCGCTGGTGGCCTCCTAGCAGGGGGAGCGCTTTTACACGCTGGTGCTCGTTTCAAAATCGAGGATTCTCTTTCTCTCTTTGCGGTCGGTGACGGTTCAGAGGAATTAAGGGGCGTGCTCCGGGCCGTCGATCTGGACCGCACTTGGCTTGAGGTGGCTGTAGGGCAGGACAGAGTTCGCTGTAGGATGGGGACTCAAGTTCTTGATGACGTGATTGGACCGATGCTTAACAGACGTGTTATTGCTAGGGCATCGAGAAGAACCAAGCGCGGTACAATGATTCTAACGGATATCGAACTCGATCCCGAGGCAAATTCGGAGGCGGATGGTCCGTAGTTGAATCTGCGGCATCTCTTTACGTAGCGCTAACGGCGAGACAAGGTTAGGTAATCGCTTACCGTTCTAAAGTAACTTAGGTGTCCTAAGTTGCCGAGAGATTGGTAACGTATTACTACCGCCGGATCTGGATCAATGACGGACACCCTAATTGGCTTGGAAACAAGCGATCGGCTAATGAGGTTTGCACTTTCCCAATCAGTCACAGGGCAAGAATAGCCCACTATTACAACCTCATCGGCTTGTTTAAGAGCGACTTCAGCCGCCTCCCAGCTGGGCTTCAAGCGATCGTGAAGAACCTGTGCTTTGTGAATTACCGGAGGAACAACGATCGGAAAAGTGTGCTTTTCGCGGTACTTCATCGTATGGTCCAAAGTCGTTCTCCGGGTGACATAGATGTTCTTCGCGGGGTCAAATAGCTCCTCACGGGAAGGGTCTTCTCGATCGTGCACGGAGTACCAGTTCAATGAACCATGCAATTTGAGTAGGCTCACTCCGCCGCTCGCCCCGGAAGATTCCGGAAAAATACGGGTGCTCTGCGGTCTGGTCGTATTCGTAAATTCGACGCCATATAAGTCCGGAAATTCAAACACGACCCTTCTCCTCCACCGATATGCAGTAGAGAGCCGCAGAAGTGTCTTTTCGAGATGGATATCCTGATTGAACGTAATAATCGTCAGGTCTTCGGCTTCACTAACCTCTTCGAGGGAGTGGCTCAGCAGACGATAGATTGGACGGCGTGGACTAGGCTTCAACGGATTGGTTGTATTTGCTAGCCGGCGAAGAAAGACCCTAATTAGTCTGCGGAAGGCCTCGAATGCCTGGGTTTCAAGTGCCCCTCCAAAGATATCGGCATAGAGAATCGCGATGACTCGTTCAAGGGAATTGAAGCCGCCAGCAGTGAGTTCCTGGCCGTAATGGGTCTTTATGTAGTCCGCAACCATGCGCAGGTCACTTGCGTATGGAGTCATCGGACGGCGGTCGAAGAAGCCACGGTCGAGAGGGGGCTTCTTTGTGGGCGAGGTCCTGTCGCAATCCGCCAGCGTGCACCCAGCCCCAGCAATGATGACCTTTTTCATAACTACTCGCGCTTGAATATATGGTGGAACGATTAATGCTAACTCAAAACTCACCCGCCGTAACTCTGCCGACGATCAGCCGCGGCCCGCCTAGGCGGCGGATGGGCTCGCGGTGTGTCACCCTCCGTCTCCCGGCGTCGCGTTCACGCCACGCCTCTGCCGCCTTTAGGTCACGCTTAGGTCGAGTCTTGTCGCCCCTGTGCCCGATCCCTGTGCCGTCCCGTCGCCTTGCGCGGGCCATCCTGTCATTCTGATGTCCCCAGGGACGGAGAATCAAAACGCCCCGCAAACGCCAGCGCCCCGTCTCGCCCCAAAACGCCCCGCCGTTCGTAGGGGCGCGATTCATCGCGCCCGGAAGACGCCCCGGGAAGACCAAACGTCCCGCCTTCCCCCAAAAACGCCCCGCCAAACCGAAACCGACCGAAAAACTCCCCGCCTACTCCCCGCCTTTACCCCGCACCCTCCCGGCTTCCGCCGCCCCTTCGCCCCCGGTTCACCCCCGGTTCGCCGCCCTTTCGCCCCCGCTTTCACCCCCGCTCCCGTCTCACCCCCCGCCCTTCCGGCTCTCGCTACCCCCTCGCTACCCCTGCGCCCCCCGCCCGCTGCTTGGCCCCCGTTTCCCACCCGTCTCGAATCTGGCGACGCCCTTTTCCCCCTGCTCCCGCCGCCGCAACGACGCCCCCAGGCAGCCGCCTCCCCCACCCCCCTACGCGCTCATCACGATCTTCAGCGAGTTGTCCTGCTTCCCGCTGTACATCTCGTACGCCCTGCCCACGTCCTCCCACCCCATCCGATGCGTCAACAAATGCTCCAGCGAAAGCCTCCCCTGGCTCACCAGGTCCACCGTCGCCGCCACCGTGTCCGGCATATCCCCGGACCGCGCGCTGTTCGTCACCACCATCCGCGGCAGCTTGCTCGTCATCGCGTTCCAGTCGAACTCGAACACATCCTCGTCATGCGCGATACCGAAGATAATCGCCGTACCCTGCATCTTCAGACACTCGAAGGCCTGGTGCGCCGTCTCCGGCCGCCCGCACGCCTCTATCGAAACGTCCGCCAGCTCGCCCCCCGTAATCTCCCGCACCGCCTCCACCACGCTCTCCCGAGAAGCGTTCACCGTATGCGTCGCCCCCAGCCTCCGCGCCACCTCCAGCCGGTAATCATGCAAGTCCGCCACGATCACCTGCCGCGCCCCGCCACGGACCACAAAGTCCGTGAACGAAAGCCCAATCGGCCCCTGCCCCAGAATCACGACACGCTTCCCCAAGATGGTGCCTATCTGCTGCGTCGCGTACAGCACCGTCCCCACCGGCTGGCACAAAACCCACATCGCCGCATCCGAATCCCCCTCCGGCACCACCACCGCATTGCGAGCCGGCACCGCCGCGTACTCCAGCAGCCCGCCTGCCTGCAGCGCGATCACCCGCTGCCCCGGCTTCAACCGATCATCCCTGCTCTCCTCCACCACGCCGACGCACTCATGACACGGCCCGCCCAGGCGCAGCGGGTACTCCTCCTCCGGAAACACCCGGTCATAGGTACGCAAATCGCTGCCGCACACCGAGAAGTACTCCATCTTCACCAAAACCTCGCCCTGCTTCAGCGAAGGCATCGGCGCCTCCTCAAACTCGAACCGCCGGGGCCCAACCAACCGCGCTGCCTTCA
>DASTLN010000313.1:0-26596 GCA_035714925.1 Dehalococcoidia bacterium
CATCAGGATGGCGGTCAGGACGGGCGTGGGTGTGAGGGACTGTTTTTGAGGACGACGGGGCGACCTCACCCCCGCTTCCCCTTCCGCTCCGCGAAGGGCAGGCGCGCGCCCCTGTCCCCTTCCACTTCGTGAAGGGCAGGCTTGCGAGGAGAGGGGCTGTGGGGGATGAGGTGCTGACTTGTGGGATGCGGCGGTTGGTGAGGACGGGGCGTTTTGATCCTCCGGCTTCGCCATCAGGATGACAGTGCTCTTGGGCTGCGCGCCATCAGTATGACAATCAGGCGGCGGCGGGCAGGGTGACGAGCATCTGGAAGCCGCCGCACGGGCTGGGCGCGGCGCGGAGACCGCCGCCCTGGGCTTCGACGAGGCTTTTGCAAATGGCAAGTCCGAGGCCGCTGCCGTCTGCTTCGGTGCCGTGCGAGCCGCGGTAGAAGGGCTCGAAGACCTGCTCGATCTCGTCGGGAGGGACGCCGGGGCCTTCGTCCTGTACGGCGATGAGCACGCTGTCGCGGGCGCAGCCGACTCGGATCGTGATGCCGCCGCCGGGCCGCGAGTACTTGTGCGCGTTTTCGACCAGGTTGTTCAGGACTTGCCGAAGCCGCTGGGGGTCGGCGTAGAGATGCAGCGAACCGGGGTGGAACTCGAGCCGTAGCTTGCGACCCGGGGCCAGCGCCTGCAGGTCATCGGCGTGATCTGCGAGGAAGGAGCCGAGGTCGAGCATGACGGGTCGCATGGTGACCGCCTCGTGGCGTACGAGCGTTTCGAGGTCGCCGACGATGACCTCCACGAGCCTGGCGGAGCGGTCAATACGACGCATGATGTCCTTGACCTCGCCGTGGGTGAGGCGCGTCTTGCGCTGCATCACGACGGAGGAGTAGGCGCGGATGACCGTCAGCGGGGACCGCAGCTCGTGGGTGACGGCGCGGAGGAGAGCGCGGCTCCACTGCGGCATACCCGCCCCATCGGTTTCCCCACCGGGGCGCTGCAGGACGGCAGCGGCGGACGAGAGGTGGGAAGCGGTTACGATTTCTTTAGCGACCATTCAATACCCCCAGGGGACTGATTTGCCGCGGCGGCGGGGAACCGCAGGAACATGGTTCCATGTCCGTATTGCGATGGTATTGCTAAAATGCCGCCAAACATTGCATCCGCATCTCACGAGCATTACACGCTTGTCTCAGTTGGCATAACGGGAATCTGGGCGCCACAAGGGCCTCTTCACGAAACGTTTGGGGTAGCCGACGTGTTTAGTGGGAAGAATGCTGGATAAGGGAAGAAACGTGAAGCAGGCACTTATCGTCGATCCGCTAGGGAAAGTCGAAGATTTTGCGCGCAGCGCTCTCGGAGCCTACGAGCAGACGCTGACAGGCTCGCTGCAAGAAGCGACCGCGCTGGCATCCGGCGCCGACTTCGACCTTGTGCTCATCGCGATGCCGGAAGAGCGATGCGACGGGGCGATGTGGACGATGGTGGAGCGCATCAAAGGCCTGGCGACGGGAGCCGCCGTTTTCATGGTCCACACGGAGGGCGGCGACGCCCCCTTTCACGCCCGGGCGGCCGCGCTGGGAGTCAGCGTGGTGACGGCACCGTTGGACATCCTGTCGAAGACGCTTATCGACGAGGTGACGGCGGGCTAGCCGCGGAGGCGGTAGCCGACGCCGGGCAGCGTTTCGACCTGCCCGGTGCCTTCCGGACCCAGCTTGCGGCGCAGACGGCTCATGCTGACGCGCAGCAGGTGGTGCGACCCAACGAACTCGGGGCCCCAGACGACGGTCAAGATCTGATCGTGAGTCAGCACGCGGCCCTGTCCTCGCATGAGGAAGGCGAGGATAGCGAACTCGGTGCGCGAGAGGTCGACGGTCTCTTCGCCGACCATGACCTCGTGCATCGCCTCGTCCAGAGTGATCGGGCCTACCGATAACCGCTCGCCACGGGCACCGCCGGGCCGGCCGCGTCGAAGCGCGGCGCGGACACGGGCGAGGAACTCGGTAGCGCCGAAGGGCTTGCGGATGTAGTCGTCTGCGCCGGCATCGAGGGCGCGTGCCGCGATGCCTTCATCGGCGACGGCGGTGAGGATGAGGATCGGCGCGTCGGAGACCTCTCGAATCTTCTGACACAATTCGAGGCCGTCGAGGCGCGGCATGCGCACGTCGGCGATGAGCATCGCCGGTGACAGGTCGTTGAACAGGTGTAGCGCCGTTTCACCGTCGGAGCAGGAGACGACGAAGAAGCCGTTGAGCTGGAGGATTCGCGAGATCGCCGCGAGGATCGCGGGGTCGTCGTCGGCAACGAGGATGTGCGGCGTGAAACGGGTCATGGTGGCGACCCGCGATGTCCGGTGATGTGCTGCGACAGTGGTGGTGTGGCAATCCTTGCCGTGGAACCGATGCCCTTGCTTTCCTTGCGATGTCGCTGCCTGATAACAGCTCTCCGCATGGAACCCCCCAAATCGATCAGTGGTCCGCGTTCATGGGTACTTGAGAGCGGCGTATGGGGACGTCCAGGAGTACGAAGCTGGGCACATGTACTCCTGAACGTCCATACGAATCGACTGATCAAACGTCGATCCGTAGCTTTCATACCGCAATTTCTGGCATTTAAACCAAACTGTTATCCCTTTGTGCCGCAGATGAGACGGGCTCTATATATCCGGCGCATGTTGCCATCAAGTCCGCTGTTCGGCCTCTGTTGCCTCGTCGCGATCCATGGCGTAGGTCATCGACAGGCCGCCTTCGCCTTGAGCAGGCTCGGGGAGGCCGAAGACGCGTAGCCCCGTCGGCTCCAGGTAGGTGATGGCACCGGCATCGCCGACGCGGAAGGGGCGTTCGTGGCCGGGGTAGAAGGTATTCGCGGCGTCAAGGAGCTTGCGAATGCTGGCCTTCGCCTCGTTTTCGTCCCAGAAGACGATGCGCGGCAGGCCGGTCTTCACCGAGAGGGCGTTGGGCAGCGCGTCTCCGCTGACGGCGAGCGTGCCGGTATCCGAGCGGACGAGGAGCGCCATGCTGCCTTTGCTGTGGCCCGGCGTCTCGATGACGCTGACGCCGTCGTCGACCTCTTCGCCGCCGCTGACTTCCTGAAGCTGCGTGGATTCGAGGATGAGGCTGGTGTAGCCGGTGGTGGCCCAGTCGGTGGGCAGCGGGTCCTTGATGTACTCGCGCTCCACCGGGTGGATGAGGACCTTGGCGTCGGGGAAGAGGTCGATGTTGAGCATGTGGTCCCAGTGGGAGTGCGTCAGGAAGATGTAGTCGATGTCGTCCGGCGTGAGGCCGCGTTGCTTGAGACGCTCGAGCAGGAGGGTGCGGCGGCCGTTGTGGGCAACGTCGACGAGGATGCGCTTCGTGCCTTCGATCAGGGTGACGCCGCAGAAGGCGAGGTTGCCCTGGTCGGTGCCGAGCGAGAAGCCCTGGAGGATGGTCTCGACCTTCGCCATCGCTACTGCACGACCGCGTCGCCGGTCAGGGGCATGAAGACGCAGAGGCGACCCTGGGGGCTGTTGCGGGTGATGTGGCCTTTGCCGGTGAGATCTTCGATCAGGGTGAGGATGCCGGGCTTCACGGTGAGCTTCTGGCCGTCTCCGGTCTCGATCTCGCCCTCGCCGGCGACGGTGGCGATGATCTGGCGCCGGGGGCCGACGTGCCAGTCGACGTTGGTGCTGGGCTGCATTTTGACGACCTGGACGCCGGTGCCGGCGATGAGGCCGGAGCGTCCGTTTTCGAGGGTGACCTTGACGGGCTCCATGCTGGAGGTGCCGTCATCGCGGGTGAAGATGCGCCAGACGTCTACGGTTTCTGCCATTGGGTGGTCTCCTTTGCCTGCTGATCCCGGTCAGGTTGGAACGTTTATAGCTGGAGGGATCGTACCTGAGAACTTGCCACGTTTGCTGCGCATCGCCGCGGCGCTGCTCCGCCCCCGCCCCATTAAAAAAGAAGGGTACTGAGGGGACACCCTCAGACTCCCACGCATGGGCTGCGCCCCCGCTACCCCTGCTTGCGTTTGGTGATTGGGGGGGTGAGCCTCTCCCTCGCTGCCGCGCGTCCCTCTCCTTGCGAGGCGAGGGACTGTGAGGGATGTGATGTTGGGCGGCCTGTGGTGGGGCGTTGAAGGCTGCGCATCCTTCCGGCGGCAGCCGTTGTCTGCTCCGCCTTCCTTCTAAATGGAGTCTGAGGGGAGACGTCTCTGGGCGACTCTGCGACCCTCAGACTCCCCGCGCATGGGCCCTTCGACTGGGCTCATGATGTACTACGCCCCCGCTACCCCTGCTTGCGTGACCCCCTTGCTCAAGTCGCCTCTACTTTCCGTGTTTAGTGCCCGTCCTCAAACAAGAGTGCGTGAGCATGACGTGACCTTGATGCATGAGGAAGCGTCGATTCCTCTCCCCGCCATGGGAGAGGGGACCCCATACAGCAAGCCGGTGATGCATGGTTCATGGGGTGGCGCGGCGGGCGCCGCCGTCCATGTAAATGGCGCTGGCCTGGACGTAGCTGCAGGCTTCTGAGGCGAGGAAGCAGGTGACTACGGCGACCTCTTCGGGCTCGCACATGCGGCCGGCGGGGAGGTCGCGGCCGGCGCGTTCGATTGCTGCTTCGATCTCGGCTTCGTCGGCGACCTTGCCGGCGCGTTGGGCGGCGACGCGGCGGTGCTCGCGGGTGCGGGGCGTGTTGGTGAGCCCGGGGCAGATGGTGTTGACGAGGATGCCGTCCTTGACGCCGACGTCTGAGAGGGCGCGGGTCATGTTGAGGATGCTGACGTTGGCGAAGCTGGCGGGGAGGTTGGTGGCAGTGGGGCCGGTGCCGGCGGCGCCGGCGATGTTGACGATGCGTCCCCAGCCCTGCGCCTGCATGTAGGGGAACGCCAGCTGCGAGAGGCGGAGGTAGCTGTAGAGCTTGAGCCCGAGGGCGTCGTCGATCAGCTCGGTTGTGAGCTCGTTGAGGACGTGGGCCTGCTGGGCCGCCCCCGCGACGTTGACCAGGATGTCGATGCCGCCGAAGCGGGCGACGCAGGCGGCGGTTGCCTCGCTGCAACCGGCCTCGGTGCTGAGGTCGGCCGCGACCCAGAATGCCTCACCGCCGGCGGACGTGATTTCGTTGACGACCTCTGTGAGGCGGCGTTCGTCGCGGCCGACGGCACAGACGCGGGCGCCTTCCTTCGCGAGCTCGACGGCGCAGGCGCGGCCGATGCCGCTGGAGGCGCCGGTGACAAGGGCGCGTTTGGTGGTGAGTCCTAAGTCCATGATTCAGTCCTGTTCAGGCTACGGAGTGCCAAGAGACGGGAGCCGCTGCGCATCGCTCTCGCGCTGCTCCGCTCGGGTTATTAGATAGAAAGAACCGGGGGGACACCCCCCGGGCCCCCCGCGCATGGACTGCGTCCCCGCTACCCCTGCTCGGGTCAGCGATTGCCCAGCGCAGAGGAGTGCGTTAGGCAGGCCGTCGGAGGTTAACGTCGAACCGCGGGCCGAAGCTCGCGGCAAGGCTTTGCCGATTCGGTTGCTCCAAACTGGATTTCGCATCGTCTATTTCCTCGGGATTGTGAGGCGGATGAGGTCTGAGGCGGCGGGGAGGGCTTCGAGGTGGCGGCAGGCTTCGGTGAGTTCGGCGTACTGCTCAGGCGAGATTGGGATGCCGTTGGCGATGGGGGCTATGCGGCGCACTTCTTCGTCGAAGTCCCAGATGAACTCGCGGCCGGTGGCTTTGCGCGCGTGGCGCTTGCCGTCCCTGGTGTAGATCGTGATCCTGGGGCCGAAGAGGGTCTGGTGCTTCGACGGCTTGATCGTGACGCGCTGCATGAGCTCGAGGACGGCGGGCGGGTCGTCCGGAGCGGGACCTTGCTTGAAGAGCGGGAAGCCGCGCTCGACGGCCGCGTAGGCAGCGTAGTAATGCGTGCTGCCGGGCTTCGGCTGGTTGTCGCTGACCGGGGCGGGGAACTGGGGGCTGGGGTAGACGGTCTCGAACCAGTTGACGACAGCCTCGATGCGGTCGATGTCCTCGGCTTTGATGTCGTTCTCGCGGCAGAGTGCTGCGGTGACGTCGATGTGGGCGATGTTGAAGCCGGCGACGGAGTGGATGCGATAGAGGGTCTCGAGGAACTGCCAGCGCTTGCCGAGGTCTTCGCCGACGCGGTCGAGGTCGGTGAGCTTCGGGCCTTCGAAGGCGTAGCTGAGCTTGCCGCGGTTGTTGCCGGCGTAGGAGGTGTAGAAGCCTGCTTCGCCTTCAAGGATCGTCTCGCCGCCGCGCATGCCCTGTTTTGCCAGCGCGACGGCGAGAAGGGCGTTGCGCACGGCGCCGCCTTCGCGCAGGGAGCGCCCGCCGCTGCGTCCGCCTTCGAGGTTGCCGGCGGCGAGGTTGACGCACTGGGCGATGGCGCCGTGGATCTGCTCGGCATCGAGGCCCGTGATCTTGGCCGCGGCGATGGCGGCGCCGAAGATGCCGAACACGGGACCGGCGTGGAAGCCACGCGCCATCACGGTGGGGATGAAGTCGGCGGCCATGCGCTCCATGACCTCGTAGGCGGAGACGATGCCGGTGATGTATTGCTGCCCCGTGGCGTTTTCGAGTTCGGCGGCGAGGAGGCCGGTGGGGAGGATGTTGCAGCCGGGGTGGGTCAGCATGCGGAAGGTGTCCCATTTGCCGCCGGCGTAGATCAGCTCCGAGTTGACGAAGGCGGCGCCGCCTTTGGTCAGCTTCGCGCCGTCGACGAGGACGGTTGCGACGCCACCACCGCCGTCTTCTTCGGCCTGCATGAGCGCGAGGGCTTCCTTGCCGGGGCGAGTGCCGGCGCCGATAAGGGCGGAGCTGAGGCCGTGCAGGGTGAGGCCTTTGGCGCGGTCGACGACGTCCGGGGGGAGGTCTTCGTATTCGAGGGCTGCGACCCAGTTGGCGAGTTGTCGGCTGAGAGAGGGCACAGTCTGCTCCTGGACGTTGCGTGCTGCGGGGGCGGGGATGGGGGGAGTTTAGCTGATGAGGTGTCTGCGGGCGTAAAGTCGAGGCTTCGGCAATCCTCGGGGTGGCCGCCCTCACCCTACGGCTCTTCTCGGAGCGAGGGAGCTGCGTCCACGAGTAGACGGAGCGTCCTGTTCGCCCGGGGTGCCGCCCTCACCCTAACCCTCTCCCCGGGGGAGAGGGAACTCGTTGGTTTGTGGCCGGTCGGTGAGTCTGGATGCAGGGACCAGGTGCTTCGTGCCTCGAGACGTTGTAGGTGCTTGGGGGCGTTTGGGAAGGCGGCGCGTTGACCCTTCGACAGGCTCAGGATGAGGTTTGGAGGGTCTTGCCCGGCAGGACGCGTTCGTGCCGCACGGGACGCCGGCTCCTTCCCTAATCCTCTCCACTCCGAGAGCGAGGGATTCTTTTGTTGATGGCGAGTTGGGGCAGACACAACGAATCGGCGGGAGTACCGCCGATCCGTTGCGTCACACCGTGGAAGTCTGGGAGTTAGCGGGTCATGCGGGCTTCGCCGCCTCGATGAGCTTCATGTCGTGCGAGATAGCGAGGTCCTTGAGCTGCTGCGTCAGCCAGTCGGAGGCCTGGTGGCGGTGGATGGCCTCTCGCAGGGCACCCGCGCGCATCAGCCGTTCGTCGTGGTCCATCGTCAAGGCAGCGTACAGTGTGTCCGCCGTGTCGACGATGTCGTAGGGGTTAACGCGCAGCGCACCGGGCTGTAGCTCCTCCCAGGAGCCTGCCGTCTCAGACAGCGCAAGGACGCCATCGTTCTCGTTGATGATCGGGCCTTCCTTGGAGACGAGATTCAGGCCATCCGCCACCGAGTTGATCAGCAGCACGTCGTACAACGTCATCGCCGCGAGGGCGTGCGTCCGGTTGTTCTGGAGGAAGACGGTCACGGGCTCCCAGTCCGGCGTGCCGTAGCGACGGTTGATCGAATCGACCAGCGCCATGACGCGGGACTGATACTCGGCGTATTCGGCGATCGTGCCACGCGAAGGGATGAGGAAGGCGAGGAAGCGGACCCTGGCGCGCAGCTCGGGATGGCGGCGCAGGAGGAGGTCGTAAGCTTCGAAGCCGTCCGCGACATTCTTGCTGGGGTCCATGCGGTCCACGCGGACGATAGTCGCGACTTCCGGCGGGCCGACAAGCGACTGGCGGTAGTGTTCCAGCGTCGGCGACGCGCGCAGCATCATGATGTCCGACACGTCGATGGAGACCGGGTTAGCCCAGACGAAGGTTGTCTGGCCGAGGTATTCGACGGAGCCTTGACGCTCCAGCACGACAGCGCGTTCGCCGAGGTAGGCTCGGCACGTGGCGAGGAAATTCTCGACGCTGGCCTCGGTTTGGAAGACGACGCTGTCGTTGGCGAGCAGGCCGCCGCAGATGCGCCGAACGATGGGCTCGGGCAGTAGTCGCCAGGCCGCTGCTCCGGGCCATGGGATGTGGACAAAGTGCTGCAGGGCTGCCATGGGCCGGGCGGCGCGGATCAGGCGCGGCGCCAGGTAGAGGTGGTAGTCGTGCAGCATGACCTGGGTGTTGAAGCCGTCGTCCGGGATCTCCTCGATGATGGCGTCGGCGAACGCCTGGTTAACCGGCAGGTAGCCGTCGTGCCAGGAGCTACACGCTTCCTCCGAGACGTCGCGGTTCGACAGCAGCTCGCCAAGCGAGTGCTGGATGAACCAGAGGATCGGATTGCAGAACGACTCGTAGTAGGCGTGGAAGGCGTCCTCGGGCAGGTCCAGCAGTTTGAGGTTGCTATCGGGCCCGATCTTGACCTTCTGTCCGAGGATGGCGACAGCGCGGTCTGCATCATTGGTGGCGCTGGCGATCCAGGTAACGGGCCGGCTCTTGGCGACGTTAATTAACGCCGTCGCGACGCCCCCAGCCGCGTCGCGACGGCGTATGCGACCGCTCTCGTCGAAGCTGTGTTCGACGGGTCCGCGGTTGCTTGCCATGATGAGGCGATTCGGTTGATCGCCGCGGGGGATGTTGATCGGTCTGGCAGTGTCGACCTGCGACAACATTTAGGTGCCCTCCTGGCTAACACCCGATCAGAGACATGGGCTATGCCAGTCTCATTCGAGTGCGTCGGCAACTGTCAGAGCCGAATGGCCCGAAACGGGCCAGACGACTCCGCCAATTACTTAGGAGGAGGGTTTGGAGTTCAGTGGAGGCATCCCCGGCTGTCAAAAGCAAGGAGGAAAAATAACAGCCGGAGGATGTATCCGGCTGTTGACCGAAACCCATCCTCTTTCAGTGGCCTACGAGGTTAGCTGTCGGGTTAGGGCTGAAAGAGCTGCCCCGTCCTTCCTGGAAGGACTGCACCCCGGTAGTTGGGTCCCCCGTTTCCCCGAAGGGAATTCGGCCTTAGGTACTGACATAAGATACCCGTTGGGTCGAAGGTTGTCCAGAGGGCGGCGGTTTCAGGAATCTATCAAAAGGACTCGATTTGGTCTCAAACCGGGGTCCCGCCGTGTAATGTTCGCGGGGCGCTGATTTGACTGGCGGCTCTGTAATCCGAACAATAGCAACAAATTTCAGCCGAGGCGGCTTCAGCTAATGGAAGAGATGCTTCGATGAAGTCAAGCAAGAACTGGAACCTGATGGCGACGCACGGCATCGTGCTCTTCTACATCGCGGCCAATCCCGAGTCGACGATGCGTCAGATGTCTGAGTCGCTCAGCCTGACCGAACGCAGGATCGCGCAAGTGGTGCGTGACCTGTCCGAGGCGGAGCTGTTGAATGTAGAGCGCAACGGACGGCGCAATTCTTACACGGTGAACCCGAACGCCGGCTTCAGGCACCCGACGCTTTCCCACATCACGCTGGGCAAGTTCGTCGAAGTACTCAGCGGCACTCTGTAACCGCCGCTACGCCGGTTTGCCGGCGCCATCTTCCGCAGACGCCGCCGTGTCCTCGCGCGGCGTCTCTTGTTGCGACGGACGTATGACCAGTCCCCGCGCCATACCGAGGACCCTTTCCACGACGGGACGCCGGGGACCTCTCGGGCGCGGCGGCGGGTCGTAGAGGCCGGAGACGACAGCGGGTAACTGTGACGTCACTTCAGCGCCGAGCAGCATGGTGTTGGCGCTGAGGAATACCCAGAAGAGAAACGCCACCACGGCGCCCAGCGACCCAAAGACCACGTCGTAGTTGACGAGGTTTTCGAGGTAGACGCTAAAGCCGACCTTGACGATCTCGAATAGAACGGCGGCGAGTGCCGCGCCAGCGGCGATGTAGCGCGGCTGCAGCCGGCGCGCCGGGACGAGCCAGTAGACCAGGAAAAAGGCGACAAAGGAGATCAGCACCGGCATCAGGAAGCTGGCGATGTCCCAGCCGAATCCGAATTCCTCTGCAGCGGCGCCGAATATCGGCACGTCCTCGCTAGCTCGCCTGGCAATGCGAAGTGTGCTGGTGGCGGCGATTGAGAGTATGAAGAACGGGGTGAAGGAAAGGGCGATGCCCAGGTCATACAGCTTCCGCACCAGCATTGTCCGGGTGTGTTCGAAATGGAACACGGCGTTCAGCGAGCTGCGGAGGACACCGAACAAGGCGCTGCCCGCCCAGGCGAGGCCGAGGAGGCCGACGAGACCGATGGCGCCTTTCTGGTCGCTGGCCACGTGCTGCAGCGCATCGGTGACATCGTCGCGCCCTTCGTTCTGGCTGAGCGGGATGTTGTCCATGATCTCGTTGACTATGTCCTGCTGCAGCGTTTCGTCCTGAAGGAAGAAGCCGATGATGGCGACCGAAACGATGAGGAGCGGGAACAGCGAGAACAGGACGTAGTAGGACAGCGCGGCGGCGCGTTGTGTACAGCTGTCGTCGTAGAAGGCCTTGACGGATCGGAAGAGGAGAATCCGAAGTCGCCGGAGCAGCATCGCTCAAGGCTATCACGGGGACTTTGCGGCTAGACGGTCGCTTCGATCCCCGTCATGACCATCGAGACAGCGGTCTCGACGTCGATGTCGTCCGTGTTCAGCGTGATGTCGTAGTGTGATGAGTCCAGCCAATCGATGTTGTAGATGTGCTTGAAGAAGTCGATCCGCTGGTGGTCGGAGTTCTTGATGGTGGCGGCGGCGTCCTTTTCGCTGAGGCCTTGTTCCTCGGCGATCCGTTTGGCGCGGCGCTCCGGCGAGCCGGAGACGAGGACCTTGAAGACCGCGCGTGTGTTCTGGAGGACGGCCTGACCGGCGTGGCCGACGATGACACAGCTGCCGCGCTCGGCGAGGTTGGACATGACCTGCTCGACGATGGCGCGATAGTCAGCGGAGGTCATCATCATGTTGGAGGGGCTGGTTGACGGCGGCGCCGGCATGACGCCTTCGGAGACGACGGTGGTCATGGCCAGGCGCTCGAGCATGCGCTCGATAAAGGTGGGCCAGCGCTCAGCCGCGGCGACGGTTTCGGGCGAGACGCCGGCGATGGACGCGGCTTCGGAGACGATTTCGTTGTCGTAGTAGGCGAAGCCGAGCTTTTGGCCCACGAGTTGGGCGATGCGATGGCCGTCCGAACCTTGCTGAACGGAGAACGTGACTGCCTTAACCGGCATCTTCCCCTCCTCGCAGCGCCTGGAAGCGCCGCTTGCTCCCCCGGTCGTGCAGCAACTTATATGTCATCCGCCCATTTCTGGCAATCAACTACACCTGACGTAAAGAGCACAAAGGTCGCCGAGCCTTTTACAATTACGGCGGCTGTCATGTCTGCTGCTAGAAAATCCGGCCTGATACTCGTCTCGAACCGGCTGCCCGTAACGGTGCGGCAGGACGGTGGCGTCATGTCGCTACAGCAGTCCGGAGGTGGGTTGGCCACGGGGCTTCGCGGCGCGCACGAGAAGCGCGGCGGTGTCTGGATTGGCTGGCCGGGGGACGTGCCAGGTACGCAGAATCGCGCGACGGTTGACAAGCAGCTGGAGAAGATCTCGGCGGTTGCGGTCTACCTGACGCGCCGCGAGCAGAGGGCGTTTTACGAGGACTTCTCCAACGCCGCGATCTGGCCCGTGTTCCACGATCTCATCGAACAGCTGCCGCAGGACATCCTGGGGTGGGACACCTACCAGGCGGTCAACCGTAAGTTCGCCGACGCCGTCCTGGCCAACTACCGCAAAGGCGACGTTATCTGGGTCAATGACTACCACCTGATGCTGGTGCCGCAGATGGTGCGCGAAGCGCTGCCCGGGGCATTAATCGGCTTCTTCTTGCACATTCCGTTCCCGCCGCCGGAGGTGTTCCGCGTGTTGCCGCCGCGGCAGGAGCTGCTGACGGGCCTGCTGGGCGCCGACCTGATCGGGTTCCACACGAAGACGTACGCTGACAGCTTCCTGGCCGCCGCCGGGCCGCTGCTGGCGGTTCGGACGACTTCGACGGGGCTGAGGATCGGCCGGCGCAACATCCGGGTCGGCGCGTTTCCAATGGGCATCGACGCGGAGGCCTGGCAGTCGCGTGCCCGCAGCACTAAGGTCGCGAAGGAGGTCCTGGCGCTGATGCAGGACGCCGGCAAGCGCAAGATCATCCTTGGCATTGACCGGATGGACTACACGAAGGGCCTGCCGCGGCGGATTCACGCCATCGAGCGGCTGCTGCAAACAGACCCTACGCTGGCGGACAAGATGCGGTTCATCCAGGTCGCGTTCCCGTCGCGCGAGAGGATCGAGTCGTACGCTGGGCTACGGCGCCAGCTGAACGAGGCGGTGGGACGGATAAACGCAACGTTCGGCAGCCCGCGATCGCTGCCCGTCCACCTGGTACAGCGGTCGTTTTCAGACGACGAGGTCTCGGCGTTGTACTCGGCGGCGGATGTGATGATGGTTACACCGCTACGCGACGGGATGAACCTCGTGGCCAAGGAGTACGTCGCCTCGCGCTTGCATGATGACGGGGTGCTGATACTGAGCGAGTTCGCCGGCGCCGCCGACGAGCTGAAGGATGCGATCCTGGTCAATCCGTACAACACCGAGTCCGTGATGGACGCGATAAAGGCCGCGATCGCAATGCCGCTGAATGAGCAGTTCGAGCGGATGACCCGGCTGCGAGAGAACGTGCTGAAGAAGGACATCCACTACTGGACGGAGACGTTTCTCAGCGAGCTGACGCACGCGGCCGAGCGCTAGATTTCACGATTCCGAAACGCCGAACCAAGCTCCCTTGAGGTCCGCGTATCGGATCTGCCTCCAGACTGGAAAGAGGTCAGGTTAGCTGGCCGGGAGGTTCCACATGGACTTCGAAAGTGCCGTCAGGATCTCGAAAGAGTTAGAGCAGTCATTTGACCGGCTGTTGGTGAGCGGCTTCCGGCGTATGTCCAGCGAGCGATTCGATTCCTGGGCAATTGACGTTGTCGACTCAGAAACGGGTGGTCTCGTCACGTTGGACGAAAAGGACAACTGGGAACGTGTCCTGCAGGTCAACTTTCCAGAGCTGTCGAAGGTTCGCTAGGCCCAGTCTTCATCCTTTCGATCAGGTGTCTCGGGCTGCAGGGCCTCTGACGCCGGGTCAGCCGGCGGGCGTCGCGTCGCCGCCATGCCGCCGCGTTGCCAGGCGATGACCGCGATGCTGGTCAGGGCGCCGCCGATGAGGATGAGGACGGCGCGGACCGGCATGACGTCGAGCATGATGCCGGCGAGGAAGGTTGGCACGAGCGCGCCGATGCTGCCCATGGCCGACTGAGTGGCGAAGACCTGGGCGATGAGGTTGGACGGCACGCGGCGGTAGACCTCCGTGCGCGCCGCGACCTGGACGAGGCTGGAGCCGAACCCGGCGACGGGTAGCAGGAAGATCGTGGCGACGATGGCGTCGGACAGTTTGAGCCAGTTCGTGAGGTCCTCGATTGGGCCGAAGGCGCCGGCGATCTCCGGTGCGAAGCCATCGACGAAGGGTAGCGCCAGCAGCACGGAGGTAAAGCAGACGAAGCCTGCCAGAGCAAGGCTTCGCGCATTGACGAAGGTGAGCAGCATGGGCGCGGTGACAAGGCCAAGCGCGAGACCGAGGGCGCCGGGAATCGCGATGTAGATCGCGTTTTGCGCGCCGCTGTTGAGGGTGTCTTCGATGAAGACCGGCGAGGCGACGATGAACATCAGCATGCCGGTATCGAGGAGGACGCGCATCAGCGTCACCGAGGTGAGGCGCGGGTCGGCGGTGATCGTGCGGAAGCCGGTTGGCATGGACTTCCACCACGTCAGCCCCTCGCGCAGCACGTGTCCCTCGCGATGCGTGAGGTCCTGGATCGAGGCGTAGATCAGGGTACTCAGGCCGAGGCAAACGAGGACGATGACGTAGAGCCCTTCTTCATCGAGGAGCTTCACGGCGAGCGGCGCGACGACACCGGCGCCGATGAGCTGGGCCGCCAGCGAGAGCCCCTGGAGGAAGGACGTGGCGTGAGCCAGGCGCTCGCGGGCGACGATGGCAAGCAAGGCCGCGCTCTCGGCGGGTGAGAAGAACTGGTAGGCGGTCCAAACCAGGAAGGTGAGCCCGATGACGGCGCCGACGCCGGGGTTGAAGTTGATGAACCAGTAGACGACGAGCATGCGCAGGAACAGCGCCACGAGCAGGACGAGCTTCTTCGGCAGCAGGTCCGCTGCGAGCCCACCCGGCAGGCTGAGGATGATCGACGGGACGACCGACGCCAGGACGAAGGCGCTGGTCGTGACGGAGGACTCCTGCTCGCTGATCACGGCGATGAACAGTCCGTAGATGAGCGCGTTCTGGCCGAGCAATGAGAGGAACTTGGCGTAGCAGTACCGGACGAAGCGCGGGTTGGCGAAGAGACCAAGGCCGTCTTCTGACGGCGCCGTGTCCGGCGGGAGAGACGTTTCGCTCACATGAGAAGCTTACGCAGTCTTGCCCTGGCTGCGGGAGTATTTGTGAGCACAAAAGGCTGCTTCTGCAGTTTGGCGCGCCGGCGGTAGCCGAGCGACCGGTGCAGCCGCTCGCTGGCAGTGTTGCCCTCCGTTACGTACGCGTACAGCGCGGGCACCTTCAGAACATCGAGCGCGAAGTTGGCGCAAATGGCAACGCCTTCACGGCCGAGGCCTCGGCCGCGAAAGGCGGGCGCGACTAACAGGTCGATGCGGGCGCTGCCGGGCTCCGGGCCGTTCAGCGTGAGCACGAATTCGCCGGCGCGGCGGCTACCGAGCATGGCGATGAAGATCCAGCCGCTGGTGCTGATGGCGCGGTAGACGAGCTCGATCTCGGCGTGGGTGTAGGGGCGGTAGGGCTCATCGCGACGCTCAGCATCGGCGAATCGCAGCGATATCGGGTCGTTGCTCCAGTCGACCGCGGCGTCGATGTCGTCATAGCGCCACGGCCGCAGACGCAGGCGCGGGCCGCGCAGGACGAGGCGGGACTGCATCTAGTCGAGGTCCTTAAGGCGGCCGGCGCGACTGATGACGGTGAGGGCGCGCAACGTGACCCATTTGCTGGGCTGGCCCTTCTGCTCAACGTCGGTCCAGGTCTTGCCGTTAATGCTGCTCTCCATGCGCCAGCGCCCATCGGCATCGCGCTTGCGCAGGAGGAGATCGAAGGCGGCGTCGAGGCGAGGATCGGAGCCGTAACCGAGGCCGACGAGGTTCTCGGCCGTCTCCAGGAAGTCGCTCCAGTAGGAGAGAGGCAGGCTGAGGTGGAACCAGGCGCTGCTGACGCGCTCCGTGTAGGGGTAGTCGGCGACCGCTGGGTCGTGGCTGAGCAGGAAGGTGGCTCCGGCGTCGAGTGCGCGCCGTACACGCTCATCCCGCGCTCCAGGCGGGACGGCGAGGAGCGCGCGGACGGCCTTGTTGGCGCCCCAAGCGCAGGGCTGGCCTTGATTGACGCCGCAGGCGAAGCCAGGCGCGCTGGTGCCGGAGCTGTAGTACTGGAAGCCGGGATCGCCGGTTATCGAGGAGGCCTGCCAGTCGATGGCGCGCTGGACGCGTTCGTCCGTACGCCATCCCAGGTTGACCAGGGCAGCGAGGAGGTTGCCGTTGAGGCAGTGAATTGTCGTCGAGGGAGGGGGATGTTTCTGACGAAAGCCGCCGCGCGCGCCAAAGCCGCCGCTGCTGCTCTGCGTGTGCGCCAGGACGTATTCGCAGGCAGCACGGACGCGGGCGTCCAAAGGATCGGCGCCCAGCCGATCGAGCTGGATGAGCTGCCAGACGGTGCCGCGATATTTCGTCGAGTAACCCGGGCCGGGGTACTGCCAGTAGCCTTCGGGCTGCTGCGACGCAAGGATAGCGGGCACAGGCCCGGAGCGCATGACGGCCGCCTGTGCCTCGACGACTTCGGGGTCGTGCTCGGGACGGTCGAGTAGCTGACGTAGCGAGAAGTAGCGAACGCCGGGGTTGGCCGGGTCGGGTTCGAGAAGCCAGTCCAGGGTGGCGGCGGGCAGGGGCGCCGTCACTTTGCGGCGGCCTTCGCGCGCAGCTGAGTCTTCGTCGCAAGGCGGCGCCAGCACTGCTGCAGGAGGTCGCTCAGGGTCTCTTCGTCGACGGTTGAGAGGTGGATGAGGATGGCGTCGTACCCCTCGTAGTGGTGGGTCTTGAAGAACACATCGGGACGCGTCTCCATGAGGAAGCGCTGCTCGATGTCCTCGACCGGCTTGAGGACCAGGACTTCGCCGTCTTCCCAGAGGCGGGCCATGAATCGCTTGCCGACGCGCAGAGCGGGTGCGCCGTAAGAGGTGCCGACGGTAACGCCGGGCAGGTGGGTTGCGAGGCGCGTTACGTCGTCGAAGCTGAGGGGCATGACGTCATTCTACGGGCCGGCGCAGCGGGGCAGGGATGAGCGGGCTACCTGATGGAGTTGAGGACCTCGTAGAGCTCGGGCAGGCCGAAGCTGTCCGTGAGTTTGGCCTCGACGTAGAAGCTGAAGCCGCCGGCTTCCCACTGCATGACGTAGTGGGTCTGGTTGAGGCCTGCGATGAGATTCGCCTGACTGCCCATGATCTCGACCTGGTCGACGATGCCGTAAATGACGGGGTCGATGTGGTACGGGGAGACCTCGATGCGCAGGTCGGCGGCGCGGTTGTCGGGCTGCATGTAGTCGAAAGTGACGGAGGCGAAACCGAGCCCGCGGCCGACGTACGCGGCTGGGCCGGAACGTGACGCGCTGATGTGCTCGATTTCCCAGCCCGGGGTTGACCTCGGATACGCCACCGAGTGGCAGATGAACCTCTCGGCGGCTGTGACGGAGTCGAAGCTGTCGTTGACGGGGATGAAGCCGTCGCGGGTGGCGGGTGCGTCGGCGCCGCTACAGGCTGCGCTGTGCGGGAGGGAACCACCGCCCGCGAGCACTATCGTGGTCAGGGCCACGATGGCGGAGGCCAGGATCGCGTTGAGCGAACAAAGGTAGATGAGCCTGGAGCGCCTGCGCATAGATTATCTATCGGTACTTCAGCGGGGTTTCATGGGGGTAGACCCCTACTGTAACCCTCTAACGCACGGATTCGAGGATGCGTAACACCTCGTCCAACGTGACGGAGCCGTCCAGCGTGCTGCTGGTGGCGAAATCGAAGCCGTCAGCGGCCCAGTAGACGAAGACGCCCTGTTCGGGCTGGACGAGGGCCGCTTCGTTTCCAGCCACGGTGATTGACTCCGCGTCGTTGGGGACGAAGCCGGGTGGGCCCTGGGCCGGGAACGAGACCTGAACCGAGAGCGCGGGCCGCTCGGCGGTGGCCGGGCCGTAGTGAAACGTCACGGCGGCGCGGCCGTCACCTTCGACAAGCTGGCCCAGGTTGGTGGAGCGGACGATGCTGACGTCGAGCAGCACGAGGCCGCCGGTGTCGCGGGGGTGCGGGACGTGCTTGCAGACGAAGGCTTCGGCTTCATCGATAGTGGCGAAAGTCTCGATGCGAGGGAGGAACTGACCGTCGGGTCCGGCCTGATTGTCTTGCAATTCGCCTTCCACGCAGAGGAGGCCGGGTTCGTCGGTGAGGAGGACCGCGGCAACCACGAACAAGGCGATTGCGAGGGCACCGCCGAACATGGCGAGGACAACCTTCGCGCCGCTAGTCACCGAGGGAAATCCCATAGGTCGACGGTACGCGGCCGCGGCATTGCGGACAATCGTTGAGTCGCTGATGAATCGTTAGACGCCTTGACAAGGCGTGAAGCGCGTGTACTCTTGCGGCGACGCGTTACGAATTCATCGCGTTTTGGTTGCACATTTGTCACATCGATGGACCCTAGGAGGGAACCTAGCTTAGTTCAGGAGGGAACCTAACGGGTATGAGATTTGGTATCTCAAATAACCAGCTAACCGCTGCCCTGATTGCGGGCTTCTTCGCGACGCATATCGCGACGATAACAGGCTTCTGGTACGAGATCGTTAACCTGCCGGCCACCGACTGGAACCGCTTCAACGGTACTTATCTTGTCGGGTTTGGGAACCCGACGGCGGTGGGATTTGGCGTCCCGCCAGCGTCCGATTTCGAGGTCTTTTTGACAGGTTGGACGTTCCACGTGTTGACGGGCCTTGGCCTGACGCTGATCTTCGCGTTCGGGATCCGGCCGATGATTCCGCTGGCTTACGACAAGATGGGCAACATCCTGGCGGCGCTGGCGTTCGGGCTGGCGCTGGCGGTGCTGAGCTTCACGATCCTGACCCCGGTGCTGGACCCGTACAACGCAGACCCGGGCTGGTTCAGCCTTGACCTCAAGCTGCCCGACACGAACGACGTTGCGGGCTCGCTACACCCAGGGTGGAAGACCACGCTTTCGATCATCGTCTGGCACATTATTTACGGCGTGCACCTAGGGCTGTTCTACCAACCAAAGGATGACGGCACAGCGGCGACATAGCAGGGTAATTACGGCACGAACAAGAGGGCGGCCCGTTCGGGCCGCCCTTTCTTGCTTGCCTTATCGCGGAGGGCTCAGCCTGCGCCCGCGGCGAGGGAGACAGGGAACGGCTGCTGGAAGGTGAAGGACTCGGCAGTTGCGCCGTGCGTTCGCAGCAATTCCAGCTTCGTTTTGGCTTCTTCTACGCTCGGGATGTGACCGGCAGGAACCCACCACAGCGCGAGGTGCATCTGGTCCGGACGCTCAAACCACAGCAGGCGGCGGCGCATGACGGCGGAGTGATTTGAGCGGTAGACGAAGGCGCGTAGCGCCTCGAGGGATTCCCAGACCGAGAGGTTGAAGAGGATGCGCTCGTCGTCGTAGGGGCGGAGATAGGTGGCGTTGCCGTCGCCGGTCTGGAGGCGCCAGACGAAGCCGGGCGCGGCGTCGGCGAGGGCGTTTATGTCATCGAGGCGGGCGACGAAGCCTGCCATGAGGTCGCTCTCCAGTGGGGCGAGCATGCGCGCGACGTTGACCTGGGCGAGGTGGTAGGCGAGGTTGGTCACAGGTACTGCTTTACTTTCTCAGCCAGCGATTGCGTGAAGCCGATGGTGGAGGCGATGTCTTCGATGGAGGCTTCGCGGACGCCGCGCAGGGAGCCGAACTTGCGCAGCAGGGCGCGCTTGCGCTTGGGGCCGACGCCGGGGACGGAATCGAGCGCGGACTCCATGCCGGATTTGGCGCGCACTTTGCGGTGATAGGTGATCGCAAAGCGGTGGGCCTCGTCGCGGATGCGCTGCACGAGGTAGAGGGCGTGCGACGTGCGCGGCAGGATGATGGGCTCGGCGAGGTCCTGGACGAAGAGCTCTTCGTTCTGCTTGGCGAGGCCGGCGACGGGCACGTCTTTGAGGCCGAGGTTGCGCATGACGTCGAGGGCGGCTGAGAGCTGGCCTTTACCGCCGTCGACGATGACGAGGTCGGGGAGGGCGCCCCAGCCGAGGAGGCCCTCGTCCTCGTCTTCGTCTGACGGGACGTCGAGAGGTGGTGGGATGACACCCCCCATGCCCCCCGGCAGGGTTGCACCCTGCACCGGCCCTTCGACAGGCTCAGGATGAGGTGACAATACCTCTCCCAGGCCCGGGACGTTTTCGGGCGCGATGAATCGCGCCCCTACGGTAGCGGAGGCGTCTGCCGTGGCGTCCTGGGCGGCGTTTTCCCAGCGCTTGAAGCGGCGGCCGAGGATTTCGGCCATGGAGGCGAAGTCGTTGGCGCCGGTGACGGTCTTGATGCGGAAGCGGCGGTATTCCTGGGTGCGCGGTTGCCCGTCGATGAAGACGACCATGCTGGCGACGGGGCTGCTGCCCTGGATGTTGCTGTTGTCGTAGCACTCGATGCGACGGGGGTAGGTGGGGAGGTCCATCTCCTCCTGCAGCTCGGTGAGGGCCTGGTCGCGCTTGTCGGAGTCGGCCAGCCAGCGGACGCGGAGCATGTCGAGCGACTCGCGGGCGTTCTCGGTCGCCAGGTCGGTCATGCGGCGCCGGATGCCGCGCTGCGCCACGGCGACGCTGACCCTGGTGCCGCGCTTCTCGGTCAGCCATTCGGCGATGAGGCCGGACTCGGTGACGCCGAAGGGTACGACGACGTGCTTCGGGATGTAGACGGCCGACTCGTAGAACTGCTTAAGGAAGCTGCTCAGCACGACGCCGTCGGATTCTTCCTGTACGCCGTCGAGGGTGAAGAAGTCTCGACCTACCATCTGGGTGCCACGGATGAAGAAGACCTGGACGCAGGCTTCGTCGGTGCCCTCGACGCGGGCGAGGCCGAAGACGTCCTCGTCCGTGGGGCGAATGCGCTCGACGAACTGCTTCTCGGCGACGCTTTCGACGGCGCGGAGCTGGTCGCGGAACAGCGCCGCCTGCTCGAAGTGCATTTCGTCGGACGCCGACTGCATCTGGCCTTTGAGTGACTTGACGACCTCGCTGGTCTTGCCTTCGAGGAAGAGGATGGTCTGGCGAATGACCTCGTCGTACTCGTCCTTCGTGCAGTAGGCGGTGCAGGGGGCGATGCAGCGGTGGATGAAGTAGTCGAGGCAGGGACGCGGGTCGGTGCCGGTGATGGTCTTGGTGCAGGAGCGCCAGGGGAAGAGCTTCTTGACGATGCCGAGCGTCGTGCGCACCGAGGAGGCGGAGGCGTACGGCCCGAAGTAGCGAGCGCCGTCGTTGAGGACGCGGCGGGCGATCTCGACGCGTGGCCATTCGTTCTGGACGTCGATGCGGAGGTAGGGGTAGTGTTTGTCGTCCTTGAGGCGGACGTTGAAGAAGGGCTGGTGGCGCTTGACCAGCGTGGCTTCGAGGTGCATTGCCTCGCCGTTGGTCTGCGTGACGATGTACTCGAACTCCTCGATCTGTTCGACGAGGGCGCGGGTCTTGATCTCGAGGGAGTGCGGCGCGCCGAAGTAGTTGCGGACGCGGTTCCGGAGGTTGGCAGCCTTGCCGACGTAGATCACGTCCTGCTTGGCGTTGCGCATGATGTAGACGCCGGGGCGTGCCGGTAGCGCGGCCAGACGGGAGGCGAAGCGGGCGCGTTTGGTGTTGTCGGTGCGGGCGGGCATGGCCTTTCTATTGTAAGACGGCGGGCGACCTCGCCTGCGACCGCGACCCCTCTCTTGCGATGAGACGGGAGGTCAGCAGTAGGATGGTATTGCTGTGGCTGAACCGCTTGTCGAGCTTCTTTACCAATCGTGGGCTGACCTGGACCACGCCGTCGAGGGGTTGAGCGCTGCGGATGCCGAAGCGCGGCATCACGGACTGAGCAGAATCGCGTGGACGGTCGGGCACGTGGGGCAGCAGGTGGACTCGTGGTTCAACGTGCGATTCGCGGGGGAGGCGCCCCACCCTCTGTTGAGCCAGCCGCAGTTCCGCACAGGCGCGAGTGGCGAGGCGCCGCCGTGGAATGAGGTGCTACAGGCGATAGGCGATGTTCGCGGGCGGGCGAGAGGCTATCTGGACCGCATGGGGGCGGACGATCTCGAGCGCGTGGTGCCGTACACCGGCGGTATTGAGTACTTGCGGCCGACGGGGCTCAAGCTGAGCTATGCACTGTTCCGCACGGCGACGCACCACTTCGAGCACACGGGTGAGGTGCTGACGATCCGGTCGTTGCTGAGGCACGAAGTGGAGGACACGTGGGTTTGGGGCGAGAAGCTGCTTTGAAGACGAAGGTTAGTTTGACGCGTCATGCCCCAAGGGGGGCCTCATAACGCATTGCTCTAGACTATTTCCGTGCCGACGGTACTGCGGTTCGAAGCTTATCGTTTCTTCTTCTATTCGGCGGACGGTGACGAGCCACCGCACATCCATGTTGAGCGCGGTGCAGGGCATGCGAAGTACTGGCTAGAGCCCGTCAGGTTACAAGGGAGCAGCGGCTTCCGACCGGCCGAGCTGCGCCGCATTGCAAGGCTGGTCGAAGATAACGTAGCCTCCATATTGAGAGCGTGGCATGAGCACTTCGGAAACAGATCTACATAGCGTTTTCGCTGAAGCTGTCCAGGTGACAGATGATGTCCTAGCCGTTGAGCTGGTTGATGGCAGGACGATTACCGTGCCCCTGTCCTGGTTCCCGCGTTTGGCGCAAGGGACCGCTGAAGAGCGGGCACACTGGCGATTCGTGGGGCGAGGTGAAGGCATTCACTGGCCGGATCTCGACGAGGACATCAGCGTGAAGAGCCTCCTGGCAGGAAGGCGTTCGGACGAGACGCAAGAGTCATTGGAGAAGTGGCTCGCCAGCAGGGTATCCAGACCCGCTTAACACTCAGGGCTTGCTGCGGGCGGCAGCCTGTTCGCGGCGCCAGGCGTCGAAGACTTCGCAGCCGCGGCGTCCCTCCTCGGTTTCGGGCAGCCATTGACGCTGGTATGCGTAGAACTCGTCCTCGTCCCAGATGTGATGCATGTCCTCTCCCATCGACACCATGAAGCCCTCGAAGCCGTCGGGATACTCGAAGGGACCGTGCAGCTCGTCCCAGCCGAAGACGTAGTCGCCGGGCTTCAGCTCCCTGCCGTCGACGCACATACGGCCCTTCATGACGACGACGCAATGCCAGCCCTTGTGCCAATGGCGCGGCTCGATATAGCCGGGCGGGAAGTAGATCTTGCGGGCGTTGCGGAACATCGCCGGGTCGGCGTGGAGGAGCTTGCTCCTGAGGCCGGGCGGCAGGCCGACGTCTCGCTCCGTCCAATCGACCTCGCTGTCGTGGATGGAGAAGGTGGCGTTGCTACCAACGCCGGAGTTGTATGGCGCGTCGTTCATGTCCGGGCCTCGCTTTCGGACGAAAGCATACCGAACGCAGTCCGGCCCTGAGCCTAGCTGCTTCAGACGCTCTGTACGCCGTCGAGCATCAGCTCGATGGCCAGCGCGATGATGAGCACGCCGTTGAACCTGCCCAGCATCTCCTGGACCGCGCCGAACCGGCCCGCGAACCAGGCGCCGGCCAGCAGGATCGTCGCTGATGCGGCCAGTGCGATGGCGGCAGCGCCCAGCGCTGTCTCGAAGCCGAACCGGGCGCTGTAGCTCAGGACCAGGACGGCGGGTACGGGCCCGGACAAGAGTGACCATACGCGCCATGTCGTCGAAGCCAGCTGTGGTGGCCATACTGAGCCCGCCCAGAGCAAACGAAACGCCAGCGGCAGCATCACGAGTCCGGCGGCAAGCTGGAAGTTCTCCGGGGACACCGCAAGCCATTCGAGGATCTCGCTGCTGACGGCCGCGACAACCGCCAGTCCAGCGAAGGCCAGCAGCGCGGCAACGGCGAGGAGGCGGCGCCGAGCCGGTAGCTGGTCGGACGCCAGCGATGCCAGCGTCGTCCCGGCGCCGAGTGTTGCCATCACTGCGAACAGGCCAATCGCGGCGCGAATGAGGTCGCTCATGGGGAGGGCAACACCGGTGCAAGAGGCGACCGGTCGGTATCGCCGTCGAGCGCGTCAAGCGTGTAGAGAAGCCCCGTCAGGGCGTGCTGCTGATCGTCCATGCGTGTCTCACCGCGGCCGAACCAGGCACCCTGCATCAGGCCCGGGCGCGGCGATTTTGCAGCGGCCGAAGCATCGACCTGACGCGCCGCGAGTATGCCGGCTGAACAGACGAGCCGGTCTTTCACTTTGTCCTCCAGACTTGAGAAGCGATCGTCTGTCGAGGCGAGGCGCCACAGGGAGGAGAGCGCCTCGGTCCAGGTGCCGAGGCCGGAAGCCCGCGCTTCGGGGCCTCGGACGAGGCGTCCGAGGCTGCCATGCTCACGCTGCGCCTCAGTCCGCACCAACAGGCCGAAGCGTCCGGCCAGCGCGCGGGCGTGCTCGATGTGTACGTCATCCAGGCCCCACGGGGCCATTTCGGCCAGGCCGTACGCCAACCACTGGTCCGGCAGGGGTTGGAAGGTGATGCCAGCCTCGTCGTCGCGGCTCGTTATCAAGTAATCGAGGTCGCGGCGTGCTGCTTCGTCCCAGCCTTCGCCGGGAAATGCCTCGTGGAGCAGCGCAAGCGCCCATAGGGCTTCGCCGGGATAGTAGCGCGACGTCCCCTGGAAGGGCGCATCGGAGCCGAGGTCAAAGCCGAGGGCGAAGTTGCCGTCGTTTCGCTGCAACGCGACCATGAAGCGGCCCAACTCGCGCATCAGGTCGTCGTGCTTGCTGTCGCCGGTGGCGAGGCGGCGTTCGGCGAGCGAGACGGTCATCAGCGCCGCTGCGCCGAGACTGGCGTCGCGGTTGTTCTGCGTGGGCGCGCTCCAGCCGTGCCGCTTTGCCAGACGGCGTATGAGCCAGTCGAGACCGGAGTCAGCGGCCCGCAGCGTTTCACGGTCTTTGTAGTGCGTGGCGGACTGGTAGAGCGACATCGTCACGCCGGCGTGGCGCACGATGTTGTAATCGTTCGGGACGACGTCCTGGTCCGGGTAGTAGAGATAGGTGTAGGCGCCATCCGGCTGCTGATTGCGCAGGATCCAGGCGGTCGCTTCGCGGGCAGCGGCGTCCAGGGATGCCGCGCCGGTCTTGCCGCATGACTCCGGCGGCACGACGGCGACTCGCAACGCGCCGGCGAAGACAACCCAGACTGCGACCGAGAGGAGGAAAGACCTGTGAAGCACCGGCGCATTCTAGAGGTCGTTTCGACCAGAGATAAGGGCGCCGCATTCTGACCCTGGGTGCGATGTCGAGGGGCCGTGGTGTACAGCGGGAGGTTGCTCCAGCTCAGGGCCTGGCGCGGGCGGCGGCGTCCGGTGCCTCGCAGCCGCAGTGCCCTCATTCACTGTCGCGGGATGAAAAACGTGGCGTTGTCGCCAGGCAACCCTAGCGGACGCCGGCGGCTTCCTGGAGCTTGGCTGTGTCGGTGTATTGCTGGAAGCTGGTGACCTTATCAGTGGCGCCCTTCCAGACGTGGCAGAACTGGACGTCGAGGTGCTTCCCGGTCGCATTGTGCTTGGCGGTGTAACGGCCTTCGACGACCACACTGTCGCCAGCGTCGTGGTAGGACTTCGGCGTGACGGTGAAGCCTTCCCAATCTGCCATGAGCTTCATGAAGAGGTTCTGCGTGATAGCGTCCGGGCCGACCCACGCCTGACCATCCATCTTGTAGGGATTACTCTCCGCTTCGCGCCACTCAATGTTCGGGTCCATGGCACCGAGGACGGCTGGGACATCGCCCTTGCCGAAGGCATCGTAGAGGTTCTTGACCACATCGACAGTACTCATATTTCTCTCCTCCTGAGGGAAAGCTAAACGCGACCTGGAAGCTTAGTCAAACGTTACGATTTCGGAGACGGGAAGTCAGCGGTAGGATTGCACTGCGATGGACCGACCGCTGCCCGCATTGTACGCCGAGGAGATGATCCGGCTGGCCGATACAGCGGGGCTGGCGGAGCCCCTGACGGCGTGCGTGGCGGAGTTTACGACCGCGGATGCGTACGCGATCTCGCGGGAGGTGTTGCGGCGACGTGAGGTGACCTCACCCCCAGCCCCTCTCCGTGCGCGGAGAGGGGAGCTCAGCGATAGGACTGCAATACAGTGGACCGTTCCCTGACCGCGGTCTATGCCGAGGAGATGATCCGGCTGGCCGATACGGCGGGGCTGGCCGAGCCGCTGACGGCGTGCGTTGCCGAGTTCAGCGCCGCGGATGCGTACGCGATCTCGCGAGAGGTGTTGCGGCGGCGCGAGGCATCGGGGTGGCGGCGCGTGGGGCGGAAGATCGGGTTTACGAACCGGGAGATTTGGGACCAGTACGGGGTGTACGAGCCGATCCTGGGCTACATGTACGACCGCACGGTGTCGTGGATCGAAGAGACGACGTGGGACGTTGACGGGTGGGGCGACCAGGCGTCGCTGAGCCTTGAGGGCCTGGCGCAGCCGCTGATCGAGCCGGAGGTCGTGTTTCACTTCCGCGAGGCGCCGCCGCTGACGGACGACCCGATGGCGCTGCTGGGCGCGATCGACTGGGTGGGCCACGGCTTCGAAATCGTGCAATGCCACTTCCCGGAGTGGAAGTTCGGCGTGGCGGACACGGTGGCGGACGGGGGGCTGCACGGGCGCTACGTGACGGGCGGTGGGATTTCGGTGGCAGGCAGAGACCCGGCGCGGCTGGCCGAGGCGCTGGCGTCGTTCCGCATCCGGTTGTACCGCAACGGGACGCTGGTGCGCGAAGGCGGCGGTGAGCTGGTGCTGGGCAGCCCGCTGCAGGCGCTGGCGCACGCGATGCGGTTGCTGGACTCGTTGCCTGACCATCCGCGTATCGAGGCGGGGGAGTACGTGACGACGGGGACGCTGACGGACGCGATGCCGGTCGCGGCGGGGGAGACGTGGTCGACGCGGCTCTACGGGCTGCCGATCAGCGGGATATCGTTGCGGTTTACGTGATTCGTCGGGGCTGCTTGACAGCGGCCGATTCC
>DASTLN010000314.1:0-10715 GCA_035714925.1 Dehalococcoidia bacterium
TGGGAGATGGTGCGCGACCTGCAGAAGCTCGGCAAGACGATCTTCCTGACGACGCATTACATGGAAGAGGCGGAGGTGCTGGCGAATCGGGTCGCGATCATCCGCAGGGGCGTCATCGTGGCGGAGGGAACACCGGGGAGCCTAGTCGAGAAAGACCCGTTGACCACGATTCGCTATCGGCTAACGGAAGACGATGCATCGCTGGTCTCGGGAATTGAGGGCGTGCAGCAGCTGCCGGACGGCATGACCGAGATGAAGACGCTGACACCGACCGCGACGCTGGCGGTGCTGACGAGTCGGGCGGCAGAGCGCGGCGTGGAGCTGGTAGAGCTGACGGTGACGCGCCCGACGCTGGAGGACACCTACCTGCGGCTGGTCGGCGAAGAAGGGGCGGTGGTCGAATGAGCCTGCTGATGATGACGCTGCGGCAGGGGCGCTACGACAACCGATCGTTCTGGCGCAACCCGGCGGCGGCGTTTTTCACGTTCGTCTTCCCGATCATGTTCCTCGTCATCTTCAACCTGGTTTTCAACAGCGAGATCGACGTCCCCGGCGGCGAGGTCTCGCCGTCGACGTTCTACGTGCCGGCGATCGTCGCGCTCTCGATCATCAATGCCTGCTACACGAACATCGCCTGGGGCATCGTCGCCTACCGCGACCGCGGCATCTTGAAGCGGCTGCGCGGCACGCCCCTGCCTACGGCTGCCTACCTGGGCGGGCGGATCCTGCAGGCGATCTGGGTCGCCGTCGTGCTGGTCGTGCTGGTGCTGGCGATCGGTGTGATCTTCTACGGCGTGGACCTGCCGGGAGAACGGATGCCGGCGTTCATCGTGTCGCTGATGGTGGGCGCGGCGTGCTTCTGCGCGTTGGGGATGGCGCTTTCCGCGGCGGTGCCGAACGAGGACGCGGCGCCTGCCGTGATCAACGGCTCGATATTGCCGCTCCTGTTCATCTCCAACGTGTTCATCCCGACGTCTAACGCCCCGGGCTGGCTCAACGACTTCGCGTCGTTGCTGCCGGTGGTGCACCTGGCGAACGCGCTGCATGCTTCGTTCAACCCCTTCGTAAGCGGCAGCGGTTTCGAGTGGAAGGACCTGGCGGTGATGGCGACGTGGGCGGCTTTCGGCATCGCGATATCGATGCGTTATTTCAGCTGGGAGCCGCGGAAGTAGGCTGCGACTTCAAGCTGCAGGCTTCAAGCTGCAAGCTTCAAGCTGCAGGCTGCAGGCTGCAAGCTTCAAGCTTCAAGCTACAAGCTACAAGCTACAAGCTGCAGGCTGCAGGCTGCAGGCAGCTACGGAATCAAGGCCATTCCTCTTGCGGCCTCCAGGCTAGAGGCGATATCGAGTCTGGTCGTATCCAATCTCAACTCCTGAGGCCAATTCAGGGATGCCGCGTGCTGTTGGCGGGTTAGGTCAGGCCTGACGCGTTTCTCGCGCACGGCGGAACGTTGCAGCGTCTCCTCTAGCTCGGGGAGCACTACGATCAGACGGAAGGCCAGGTCTGCCAAGACGGGACGCCAGTAGGCCTCGAAGGCGTCTGGCTGCATGACATCGTCGACGGCGACGTCATAGCCATCGGCGAGAAATGCGGGAGCCAGGGCGATGCATGCTTGCACGGAGACAGCGTACTGCCGACCCGCAAGCGAACCGCCGGCCTGCGGGTCGGCTAGGCCCGCGACGATGAGTGACCGCACCTCATCGAGCTGAATGTGCACAGCCCGTTCCCGGGTGGCGCACCACGCGGCGGCAAGCGCAGTCTTGCCAGCGCCAGCCGGCCCGGCGAACAGGACCAACTCCGGCCGCGATGGCCCGCTCACGGGAAGATCCCGCGCAGGCGGATGGCCTCGACGACGCGCTGGAGGGCGACGACGTAGGCGGCTTCACGCATGCGGACACCGCGCGATTCGGCTACGGCGCTGACTTCGTGGAAGGCGTTGGTAATGATGCGCTGGAGGCGCTGGTTAACCTCCGACTCCTCCCAGAAGAACGACTGCAAATCCTGCACCCACTCGAAGTAGGAGACGATCACGCCGCCGGCGTTGGCCAGGATGTCTGGCACCACGTAGATGTCGCGCTCGGCGAGGATGGCGTCGCCGCCGGAGGTGGTGGGGCCGTTCGCGGCTTCGATGACCATCGACGCCTGGATGCGACGGGCGTTGCCCTCCGTGATCTGGCCCTCGATGGCGGCGGGGATCAGGATGTCGACCGGCAACTCCAGCAGCTCGGCGTTGGTGATTGGACGGTACGGCGCACTGGCCGGCGACTGGGGGAGGAAGCCGCCGGGACGCCGGTTGGCGTAGAGGCCGGGGATATCGAGGCCTTCCGGATCGTAGACGCCGCCGCGCGAGTCCGAGACCGCGACGACACGGGCGCCGGCCTCACTCAGCAGACGGGCGGTGACGGAGCCGACGTTACCGAAGCCCTGGACGGCAACGGTGGCGCCTGCCAGGTTGATGCCGCGGCGCTGGCACGCCTCAGCCACGACGAACACGACACCACGCCCCGTTGCCTCGACGCGGCCGAGGCTGCCCCCGAGCTCCACCGGCTTACCGGTCACGATACTGGGGATCGAGTAGTCGTGCTGCATGCTGATGGTGTCCATGATCCAGGCCATGATGCGGGCGTCTGTGCCCAGATCGGGAGCCGGTATGTCGACGGCGGGACCGATGATGATGTCGATCTCGGTGGCGTAGCGGCGGGTCATGCGTTCGAGCTCGGCGTCGGAGAGTGTGTGCGGGTCGACGATGACGCCGCCCTTGGCGCCGCCGTATGGCAGGTTGACGACGGCGCATTTCCAGGTCATCCACATCGACAGCGCGCGAACCTCATCAAGCGTGACGAGGGGGCTGTAGCGAATGCCGCCCTTGACGGGGCCTCGGGCGTCGTTGTGGTGGACGCGGTAGCCGGTGAAGATGCGTATCGAGCCGTCGTCCATGCGCACCGGGAAGTTGACCGTGAGTTCGCGCTTCGTGCTGGCGAGGAGCTCAACCATCCCCTGGTCGATATCGAGCCTAGCCGCGACCTCTCGCAGCTGGGCTTGTGCAGTGTGGAAGGCGCTCTCTTCCGCGGGGGCAGTTTCGGTCACGGTGCGTCTCCTTATCCGAGGCGAAGAATATCACCGGCGAAATTCGTCGCGGTGACTGCTATGCTGGGTTGACTCGAGCCGTTTTGCTGTTATGACAAGCAGGCCGGGCATTTGACGGGGGGCAGCATGACAAGCGAAACGAGCCGCGCCGCGGCGACCGAGGCCGCGACGGCGATCCGCGAGGTCGCCGAGCGCGTCAAGGCAAACATCAAACGCGTCATCGTCGGTAAGGACGAGGTCATCGACCTCGTCCTTGTGGCGTTGCTTTCAGACGGCCACATCTTGATCGAGGACGTACCGGGCATCGGCAAGACGATGCTGGCGAAGTCGATCTCCAAGTCGATCGGCTGCGAGTTCCGGCGCATCCAGTTCACACCGGACGTGATGCCTTCCGACATCTCCGGCATCAACTTCTACAACCAGCGATCGGGCGAGTTCGAGTTCCGGCCGGGGCCGATCATCGCGAACATCGTGCTCGCGGACGAGATCAACCGCGCGACGCCGCGCACGCAGTCGGCGCTGCTGGAGGCGATGGAGGAACGGCAGCTGACGGTCGAAGGTGTGACACAGGCACTGCCGCGCCCCTTCCTGGTGCTGGCGACACAGAACCCGATCGAGCTCGAGGGGACGTTCCCGTTGCCGGAGGCGCAGCTGGACCGCTTCTTCATGCGCATCGGCCTCGGCTACCCGTCTGAAGACGATGAGGACGAGGTGCTGACGCGCTTCGAGGAAGGCAGCCCGCTGGACGACCTCGACGCGGTGGTGACGGCCGAGGAGCTGGTGCGCTTGAGCGCGATGGTGCCGCGGGTTTTCTGCGACGCGTCGGTGCGGCGCTACGTGGTGCAGATCGTGCAAGCGACGCGCAAGCACCACGCCTTCGAGCTGGGCGCGAGCCCGCGCGGCAGCCTGGGGCTGTACCGCGGGTCGAGAGCTTTGGCGGCGCTACGGGGCCGGGACTACGTGCTGCCGGACGACGTGAAATTCCTGGCGCCTTACGTGCTAACGCACCGGGCGATCCTGAGCTCGCAGAGCCGGCTGCGGGGCGGTGACGTGGCTGCCGTGATGCAGGAGATCATTTCGAGCGTCCCGGTGCCGGTTGAGGGTTAGGGGCGTGGTGGTTGCGACACGGGGCGTGGGAGGCTACGCATCCGGCGCCCTCCCGCTGGTCGGGCTTGTTTGCTCCGCCTTTTTCTTGAGTAAGTCTGGGGGGACACCCCCCAGGCCCCCCGCGCATGGGCCCTTCGACCTTGCTCAGGATGCACTTCGCCCCCGCTACCCCCACCTTACGGTGCTGCGCTGCGGACGGTTGGTGCCAGACGACCGGCTGAGTGATGTCCTCAACCGTGGTTATCCCCTCACCCTAACCCTCTCCCCTGGGGAGAGGGGACATGTGGGTATCCACTCGGTAGGACATTCAGCAGGCCGCAAGGCGTCCGCGGCAGCCTGCGCGATTGCCCGATTGCCCGTTGGGGCGGCGGGAAGCGGAGGCGCGCGCCGTGTGGCTTAATCGAGTCTGGCTGCAGCTGACGCTGGCGCTGTTCGTGCTTGGCATCGTGCTGAGCAACGGGGCGGTTATCGGGCTGGCGATCTTCATGATGGCGGCGGGGTTCCTGGCGCGCTTCTGGGCCAGACACGCGCTGGACAACGTGACCTATGAGCGCATCATCCCGGAGAACCGCGCCTTCCAGGGCGAGAACATTTCCGTGACGCTGCGGCTGGTCAACGACAAGATGCTGCCGGTGCCGTGGATCGAGCTGCGCGACGCGGTGCCGGAGGCGACGCTGACGGGAGACGAGCGCACGGCAGGGACCGGCGCGCCGGGGTACGTCCACACGATCCGTTCGACGCATCTCAGCTGGTACGAGCGGATCAGCTGGCCGCTGGAACTGAAGGCGGTGGCCCGCGGGCACTATCGAGTGGGGCCGGCGCGGCTCACGACAGGCGACGTCTTCGGCTTCAACCCGGTGGTGGAGGAGCAGGAGTCACATCAGAACTTCATCGTCTATCCGCGGGTGTATGAGCTACCGGAGCTGGGGCTACCGGCGGAGCGCCCGTTCGGTGAGCTGAAGGGACGGCAACGCATCTTCGAAGACCCGGGGCGTATCGCCGGGGTGCGCGATTACCAGCCGGGCGACTCGATGCGGCGGATCGACTGGAAGGCGTCGGCGCGGCGGCAGACGCTGCAGTCGAAGGTCTACGAGCCATCGGCGACGATGCACCTGCTGCTGGCCGTCAACGTGAACACGATGTTGGAGTCGTGGCAGGGCTTCCAGCCGGAGCTACTGGAGCGCCTCCTGGCGGCATCAGCGTCGGTGGCGAAGCACGCCTTCGAGTCGGGTTACTCGGTCGGCCTGGTGGCCAACGGGTCGTACCCCGACTCCGACCGGCCGATGCGGGTGCCGGTGGGCCGCAACTCCGACCAGCTGGGCCACGTGCTCGAAGCGCTGGCGGTGATCCACCCGCTGACGATGGCGTCGCTCGAGACGGTGATCGATACGGAGGCAGCGCGATTCCCGTACGGCGCAACGCTGGTCTGCGTCACGAGCCAAATGGACGATAACCTGGCCGGCTCGCTGGAGCGGGTGTCGCGAGCCGGGCACACGGTCACCGTGATATCGCTGGCGGAGAAAGACGGCGAGTTCGACGAGATGCTTCCGGGCATCCGGGTCCACAACATTGCGCAGGCTATGCACTCGCTGGAGGCGCGCGACGGCGTCTCGATCGCTGAGCCACCCCCGGAGGCAGAGAAGGAGCGGCCGAGAGAACGCCGGCCCGCCGCGACGGCTCCCGCGTTCAGCAGGCAACGGCCGGAAGGCGAAGAACCGCCGGAATGGAGCCGGCCGACGTGATAAGACGGTGGCGCGCGCCGCTGGTACGGGGCTCCCTGATCCTAATGGAAGCGCTCTGGGTCTACGCGCTGGTGGCATTCGTGGTGGCGGCGACGGTGGGCGGCGGCAAGCCAACGCTGCTCGGCGTGCTGGTCGTGGTTGGAGGGTCGTTTACGCTGTCGCGCCTGCTGCAGGGCAGCGTCATGTCGCTTACCGCGATCCGAATCGTTGGCGCGACGGTGTCACTCTTGCTTTTCTACGCGGTGGTACGGATCGACTTCTACGGCGACTTCGCGATGTGGGACTTCCACTGGGTCGATGCCCTGATCAACCACACGCACGCGGCGCTGGACGCCGAAACCCAGGGCTCCACGGCGATCGTCGGTGTGCCGCTGCTGATCTTCTTCTGGATGCGCGGCATCCTGACCGGGCAGCAGACGACAACCTTCGAAGACGTGTTGGCCAGCTTCGCGCTGGGCTTTGGCGTGATCGCCGTCGTGCTCGTGTTCGGGGCGCTGGTGGACGAGCTGCCGCGGGGGGTCGAGCTGATCGCGGTGCCGTACGTGGCCGTGGGCCTGATGGCGCTGGGGCTGCAGCACGCGTCGCAGGCGTCTGACAGCTTCGAGCGCGAGTTCACGCCGGTGTGGCTGGTCGCGATCACGAGCGCCGTGGCCGTCATGGGGCTGATCGCGCTGCTCTTCGTGCTGGTCGACTTCGGGACGGCGCGGGACGGGCTGGAAGCCGCGGGCCTCGCTATCGGCTGGGTGGGGGCGGGGATCCTGGCGATCGTCTCCTGGCCGCTGATCAAGTTCCTCGAGGGCGTGTTCTGGCTCCTTGCCCATATCAACATCTACGGCGCCTTCGAAGAGGCGCCGCCGCAAGAGCTGGCCTCGGGCGACCGCGTCGGTGAGCAAACCGGCCGGGGCTCTGACCTGCCGCAATGGGTCGACCACCTGGTGCGCTACACCATGGCCAGCATGATTGTCATTGGCCTGGCGATCGTGATGGCGTTCCTGTTCCAGCGGTTCCAGAAGAAGCCCGGCGGCGACGACAACAAGGAGTCCGTGTACACCGAGGGGCGGCTGGCGGCGGACCTCGGCAACTGGCTCGGCTCGATGTTCCGGCGCCATGGCGGCGGCCGCGTGGTGCGCGAGAACGAGCCGGTGCGGCGCCTCTATCTCGAGATGCTGGCAGCCGCAGAGGAACGCGGCGTGGAGCGACGGCCGAGCGAGACGCCGCTGGACCTGGCGCCGCGCTTGCAGTCGACGTTCCGGTCCGAGGCGCCGGTGGAGATCACGGGGCTGTTCGACGACGTGCGCTACGGGGCGATGGAGGCGGAGGAGGCGGAGGTGCAGCGGCTGAGGGCGCTTTTCGAGGGGCTGCGGGGGACGTAGCGGGTTACAATGCGGGCGTGAGCCAGTCATTCCTCGCCAAGCTTGACGCGGCCGTCGCTGAGAACCGCAGTCTGGTCTGTGTCGGCCTCGACCCGGACCCCGCGTTGATGCCGATCAAGGACCCGATCGAGTTCTGCAAGAACATCGTTGAGGCGACGGCGGACCTGGTCTGCGCTTTCAAGCCCAACCTGGCATTTTTCGAGGCGATGGGGGAGCGCGGCTGGGAGGTGCTCAAGGAAACGCTGGGCGCGATCCCGCCCGAGATCCCGGTGATCTGCGACGCGAAGCGGGGCGACATCGGCAACACGTCGGCGGGCTACGCACACGCCATCTTCGACCTGCTGGGCTGCGACGCGACGACGGTGAACCCCTACGGCGGGACCGACGCGGTTGAGCCGTTCCTCGAATACAAAGACAAGGGCGTCATCGTCTGGTGCCGCTCATCCAACCCGAGCGCCCGCGAGTTCCAGGACCTGACGGTTACGGTGGACGGCGCGCAGCGGCCGTTCTGGCAGGCGGTGGCGCTGAAGGCGATGGAGTGGAACCGCAAGTACGGCAACGTGGGCCTGGTCATGGGCGCGACGTACCCCGCGCAGCTCAAGGAAGCGCGCGAGCTATGTCCCGACGTGCCGATCCTGGTGCCGGGTATCGGGTCGCAGGAGGGGGCGCTCGAGGACGCCGTGAAGGCGGGCCTCGACGCCAACCGGGCGGGGATGATCGTCAACGCGTCGCGCTCGATCATCTACGCCTCGCGGGATAGCGACTACGCGCTGGCGGCGCGGTCGGCGGCGGCGCAGCTGAGAGAGCGGATCAACCGCTATCGCGACGAGCAGCCCGCGCCATCGCCGCTGGGCGATCTGCCGCCGATCGACCCCGACGATCTGGAGGACTAGCCATCCTCGAAGTCAGCATCGGCGACGTGGTGCGTCTGCGGAAGCTGCATCCCTGCGGCGGCTCCGACTGGGAGGTGACGCGTTTGGGCGCCGACATCGGGCTGCGGTGCCTGGGGTGCGGGCGTCACGTGATGCTGGAGCGGGCGGTGCTAGAGCGGCGGCTGAAGCAGTTCGTGAGCCGGGTGGGGGCTGACCAGGCGGAGGACGGGGCGGCTGGATGAGGTCCTCGAGATGCGCTGAGACGTCGCCACGCTTGCTCCGCAGCGCTGCCGCGATGCTACGCCCCCCCACCTCATTAATAGAAAGGCATGGGGGGACACCCCCCATACACCCCGCGCATGGGCCCTTCGACCTTGCTCAGGATGCACTTCGCCCCCGCTACCCCTGCCTTGTAACAGAGATCTCGGAGTTGCATTTTGAGCATCCTCGTCATCCCCTCACCCTGGCCCTCTCCCCCGGGGAGAGGGGACACGTGGGTGGCGCCTTGGGGTCGGAGCCGGCAAACCGAGATAGATGGGCGGCAGCCTGCTCGATTGCCCGATTGCCCGGTGGGACGGCGGGTGGTGGAGGCGCACGTGGCTGAGGCTGCCCCGCCGGAGCGCACCGTTAGACGGCGCCGATTCTTGCTCGACCAGTGGGTGCAGCTGCTGGACGACGATTCGTTCCGCAGCTACTGGCTGATGCGGCTGGCCAGCCATGGGGCGAACAACGCGCTGCTCTACGCCATCCTGGTTTTCGTCGTCCGCCAGTCAGACTCGGCGATTGCGACAGGCGGGATGCTGTTGACGCTGATCGTGCCGTCGGCGATGTTGGGTGCTATCGCCGGTGTGGCGGTGGACCGGCTGCCGCGCGGGCTGATCATGTTCGTCGTCAACGTGCTGAAGGCGGTACTAGTTTTCGTGCTGGTCAGCGCCCAGGACAGCCTGCTGGGGATCTACGCGGTGTCGACCGGGCTAGGCATCGTGACGCAGTTCGCGGTGCCGGCGGAGGGCGCCGTCGTGCCGCATATCGTGCGGACGCGCAGCCTGGTGGCCGCGAACTCGTTCATCAACCTCGGGACGCTGGCGAGCCAGGTGCTGGGGATGATGATCCTGGCGCCGATCTTCCTGAAGACAGGGAGCGCCGACGCGCTGTTGTTCATCCTCGTGGTGCTCTTCGGCCTTTCGGCCGTGCTGGTCACGGTGATCCCGCAGTTCCACTTCGCCTCAACGGAAGACGCGCGAGGCCTTTCGCTGCGCAGCGTCCGGCGGGAGTTCGCCGAGAGCTGGCTATTCCTGAGCCGCGACTCGACGGCGTTCCTGGCGCTGATCCTGCTGGTCGTGACCAGTATTTCGACGCTGATCATCGCGACGATGCTGCCGAAGTTTTCGCTGCAGGTTTTGCAGATCGAGCCGGAGAACATCGTCTTCGTGCTGGCGCCTGTGGGCATCGCGATCTTCCTCGGGCTGCGCAGCGTGGAGTACCTCTCGGACCGCTTCAACAAGCTGGTCACGATCAGCGCGGCCTACGGGATGATGGCGATGTCGTTGATCGCGTTGGGCCTGGTGGCGAGCAGCGCAGACGTGCTGCAGTCGCTAGACCCGCTGGGAGTGTTCAGCAACGGGCCGCTGAACGAGAAGGCGGCGCGCGTGATGATGATGGTGCTCTACGCGAACATCTACGGCTTCGCGCTGACGATCGTGCTGACGATGGGGCGAGCGTTGATCAACGAGCGCGTGCCGTGGGCGATGCAGGGGCGCGTGTTCGCGGCGCAGTCCGTCCTGACCAACCTTTGCGCCATCGTGCCGGTGATCATGGCGGGCCTTCTGGCCGACACGATCGGGGTGCAGCCGGTGATGATCTTCGCCGGCGCGGGGGCGATCCTGGCGGCGATCTGGTCGCAGGCGCGCAGCAGCCGGGTACCCTCGCCGGAGCCCTCGACGCAGGCGTCGGGGAACCTGCCACTGCGTTGACACTCAATTCTGCCGACTCTTAGACTGGAACCTGCCGAGTCTTCCCAGGGGAGGGACGACATGATCGAAATGAGTGTCGAGTTCGTGCGCGTCAGCATGCAGAACTACAACCGTGTCGTCATCCTGAAGGAGAAGGAATCCGAGCGTTACCTGTTGATCTGGATCGGGCCATCCGAGGCGGAATCGATCGCGATGCGCCTGGGCGACGTCGAGCCGCCGCGGCCGCAGACGCACGACCTGCTGCGCAACGTGATCGAATCGCTGGACGCGCAGGTCTCCTATGTACTGGTCAACGACCTGAACAACGATACGTTCTACGCGCGCATCGTCCTGGACGCAAACGGGCGCTCCATAGAGGTGGACTCGCGCACAAGCGACGCGATCGCGCTGGCGGTGCGGGCGCAGGTGCCGATCTACGCGGAGGAGTCCGTGCTGGAGCGCGCCGGCATCCTGCTGGACCACGAGCAGGAGGAGATCGTTTCGCCGGCGGGCGGACCGGGCAGCACCTCTGAGGAAGTGCGGCCGGTGAACCCGGAGGAGCTGGAGAAGATGTCCGCGTTC
>DASTLN010000315.1:0-2735 GCA_035714925.1 Dehalococcoidia bacterium
GTTCGTCGGACTTGCTACGGTGACATGGCCCGTGTATGCCCACGCGCCCTACGAACACGTTGAGGCAGCGGTGACCGATCCTGGGGGGCGCCGCCTCCAAGTCGTCGCGCGCTACACGGACGGCATCATCGGCGCCGACCCGGTCACGGTCATGATCCGCGATGCGGCGGGTGTGAGCGTCGCCGAAACGGAGTCGGCGCGAGACGCCATCGTTCGATGCCCGTCATATGATTCGTGCAGGGTGTTCCTCTACGAGCCTCCTTTCAGCGTGTTTCCACGGCTGGTCCTGCGCCTGGAACCGTCCGGGTTCATCGCCGAAGCGGCAGATCGTTACTGGGTCATGGGCGCGCTTCTGCCTCTCTGGCGTCACTTTCCTGAGCTGCTCTTCGAGTCGGTCGCGCTTGCAGCGGTGCCGCTGTTGGCTCAATTGCTCGCGAGGCGGCGGCGCGGCCCTCGCAGCTCAACCCAGTGTTAGACGACGCAGGGGGGAGCACGATATGACTGAACCCGCGTTACAAGCCCAGATCGATGCTGCGAACGCGTACGAGGCCCTGTTCGTCCCGGCGCTCTTCCGACAATGGGCCCCGATAGTCGTAGACGCGGCGCAGATTCGGCCTGGTCAGCGAGTTCTGGACGTCGCGTGCGGCACTGGAATCCTCGCCCGCGAGGTAACCTCGCGAACGGGCCCAACCGGATTCGTTGCTGGTCTTGACTCCAGTCCTGGAATGCTGGCCGTCGCCCAACGGCTCGCACCGGCGGTCGAGTGGCGGCAGGGCGCGGCAGAGTCGCTGCCCTTCTCGGATCAATCCTTCGATGCGGTCGTTAGCCAGTTTGGTCTCATGTTCTTCACGGATTACCGCCAGGCACTTCGCGAGATGCTGCGTGTACTGAATCCAGGAGGACGTTTGGCCGTCGCGGTCTGGGACTCTCTTGACAACATACCCGCGTACGCGGCCGAGGTGGCGCTCTTGGAACGAGTCGCAGGTCGGCGAGCGGCCGATGCTCTGCGTGCGCCATTCGTGCTCGGTAATCGGAAAGATCTGGCCACGTTGTTTGCGGACGCCGGGGTGGTCTCAGCCGAAATCACTATCCATCACGGCACGGCGCAGTTTTCCAGCATTCGCACCATGGTCGAAGCCGACCTCAGGGGCTGGCTGCCGGTGATGGGAGTGATCCTGACCGAGGACCAGATTGTCCGGATCCTGCAAGAAGCGGAGCATGTTCTCAGCTCCTACGTTACAAGGGAGGGACGGGTTACGTTTGAGTGCCCGGCGCATATCGTCAGGGCGACGAAGCCTTAGCAGGTCGGGAGGTTCGCCGTTTAACAGCATGCAGCTGACGGCCCTTCGCGCCGCAGCTGATGCTGAGCGGTTAGCCGACCTGTGGCGAACATCGCGCGAACGCGTGGCGCGAGGTACAATTGTTTTAATGAGGGTTCGGTTCTATATCGACCCAGCCACCGGCCGGCCTCACATTCACAATCATGACGTGACAGAAGAAGAGGTGGAGGAGGTTTTGCAGGCGCCCGGTGAGGACCGTCCAGGTAGAGAGGGTTCAAGAGTGGCAACAGGCCAGTCTGCGGCTGGGCGGTATCTTCGGGTGATTTACGTTACGGATCCCGAGCCAGGCAGTGTTTTCGTGATAACCGCGTATGAATTGAAGGGTAAGCCGCTGCTTGCCTATCGGCGACGCCGAAGGAAAGGAAAATGAAGAAAAGCGAATTCCCGCCAGGGTGGGATGAGGCTCGTGTTCGCACTGTCATCGCGCACTATGAGCGGCAAAGCGAGGAAGAAGCTGTCGCGGAAGACGAGGCAGCGTATGAGAGCTCGACGGAAACGTTTGTCGAAGTGCCCAACGAGTTGCTTCCAGCCGTGCGTGAACTCATAGCCAAGCACAAGGGTAACGGCCGGTAGTACGGGAGTCGGCTAACCTGCCGTATCTGGACTCCTCCATGTAATCAATAGTTTTTTTGATTTTTCTTCAGCGATAGATACCTCCTGTCGAGAACAGAGACGAGCGATGGCGGTGGGTCGAGACTGCGAACGTATCTTCGGCCTGTCGAGTGGAGTCGCTTGGCGCTTTGGTAGAGATTGATACTCGGTGCCGCGTTTCCAAACGGCCCAAACGGTGGGAGCGAGCTTGTTGGCGAGAGCGATAGTGGCTTTGTTGTGACCACGTCGATGCTCGAGCTCGAGGGCCCAGTGGCATAGCCGGTCGGGCTGAGAGTGTTTCTTGGCTGCCCACAAGACGGCTCGGGCCCCATGAGGCAACAGCATTCGGAGGTAGGCGTCGCCCTGTTTGCTGATGCGGACCAGGCGTCTGGTGGTGCTGGAAGAACGTTCCCTGGGGGTGAGGCCCAAGTAGCTGGCGAAATGCCGACAGGAGCGAAAGCGATGAACGTCTCCGACGAAAGCGACGAGAGCGGTGGCGGTCAAGTCTCCGATGGCGGGAATGGTGAGCAGTCGCTCGACGGTAGGAAGCTGTCGTCCAAGGCCTCGTAGCTGCTGGTCGGTCCCATAAATGAGAGACTCGAGGTGGTCGATCTCATCTTACGGCAGCGAGGAAGCTGGCCGGCGGCTCGCCGCCATGCTGGAGAAGGGACGATCCCAGCCCTGGCAGGACACATTGGAGGAGCTCACCGGTGGCCGCGAGACAGACGCCAGCGCCATCATCGACTACTTCGCGCCGCTCATGGCTTGGCTCAAGGAGCGCAATCAGGGACAGGCCTGCGGTTG
>DASTLN010000316.1:0-13355 GCA_035714925.1 Dehalococcoidia bacterium
TGCCGGGCTGCGAGGTAACGGGCGTTGTCCTGTCTCCTGACGGCACAGCGATGTGGGTCAACATACAGCACCCCGGCGAGGGGCCGGAGAACCTCGACCCGGCGAACCCGACCGAGTTCAGCAGCTTCCCCAACGGAAGCCCAAGGCCTCGCTCTGCGACTCTCCTCGTCACGAAAGACGATGGCGGCGTCATCGGCGCCTAGTCATCCGGGTACCAACGTCTATGTCGGAGCGGCGGCCGGTGGGCCGCCGCTCCACGTTATGCCGATCGCGGCGCGAAGAAGATCACGGACACGCCTACCAGGCAGATCAAGGCGCCGAGCAGGTCCCAGCGGTCCGGCCTGAACCCGTCAACCACACCGGCCCAGGCCAGCGAAAGGACCACAAACACGCCACCATACGCAGCATAGACGCGACCAAAGTTCTCTTCATGCTGCAGTGTCGGCAGCACGCCGTATCCAATCAGAATCAACGCACCCAGCAGCCCGGCCGGCCACGGACGGTCAACCCGCAGCCACTGCCAGACCAACCACCCACCGCCGATCTCGGCCATGCCCGCGACAGCAAACAGAACGATCGCGCGAAACACCTCACTCATGCGCGAATCGCGCGCTCGTCCGCGGCCTCCGACCTCACGGCGTTCACTTACGCCTCAACCACATCGCGCGGAGCCGGCCCGATCAATTGATGCTCGTAGAGTTCCAGGTAGCGCCCGTTCGCCTCGATCAGCTCCGCGTGCGTGCCCTGCTCCACGACACGTCCCTCATCGATCACGAACACCACGTCGGCCGCCAGCACCGTCGATAGACGGTGCGCGATGGCCAGCACCGTGCGTCCCCGCGTCACCCGCTCCAGCGCCTCGCGGATCGCGCGCTCCGTGATGCTATCGACACTCGACGTCGCCTCATCAAGGATCAGCACCGCCGGGTCCTTCAGCAGCGCCCTCGCGATCGCGACACGTTGCTTCTCGCCCCCCGAGAGGCGGTAGCCGCGCTCTCCCACCACAGTGTCGTACCCCTCCGGCAGCAGGCTGATGAACTCGTGGATGTTGGCCGCCCGCGCTGCCGCCTCTACTTCATCGTCCGTCGCCTCGGGACGCGCATAGCGCAGGTTCTCCAGGATCGAGGTGTGGAACAGGTAGGGCTCCTGGTCCACCATCGCCACGTTATCGCTCAGCGTGTTCAGCGTCAGGTCCCGCACGTCATGCCCATCGATTCGTACCGACCCCGCGTCCACGTCGTACAACCGCGGCACCAGCAGCGCGATCGTTGTCTTGCCGGCGCCCGTGGGTCCGACCAGCGCTGCGAACTGACCCGCCTCGACGCGCAAGGACACGTCGCGTAACACCGGCTGGCCGGGGATGTAGGAGAAGTCGACGTTGCGAAGGTCGACATCGCCGCGCGCTGCCGTCAATTCGCTGGCGTCATCCTTCTCCTGTATATCGGCCTCGAGGTCCAGGTAGTCAAAGATGCGCTCGAACAGCGCCAGCGAGCTCAGCACCGTCACCTGCACGTTGAGCAGCGACGTGATCGGCCCGAACAGCCGCGGCAACAGCGCCGCCATCGCCACGATCGTCCCCAGCGTCACCTCCCCGTCGATAACTCGATGTCCGCCGTACCAGTAAACCACCGCTGGCCCCAGAGTCCCGAACAGCCCCATGCCCATCTGAAACCACCGCCCCACCATCGCGCGCCGGACGCTGAGGCTACGGATGCGGCCGGCCACACCGCTGAACCGGTCGGCTTCGTCGCGCTGACGCCCGAACGTCTTCATCAGCAGGATGCCGCTGACCGAGAGCGTCTCCTGCATCTGCGAGTTCATCGTCGCCATCTCTTCCTGCGACTCGCTCCACAGCGCGCGCTGAACATTACCGACGCGCCGGGCCGGGATCACGAAGATCGGGATGAAGACAATAGAAAACAACGCCAGGCGCCAGTCCAGCGCCAGCATGATCACGAACGTGCTGATCAGGACGATCAGGTTCCCCAGGACGCCGCCCAGCGACTCCATGATCACGTTCTGCACAGACCCGACGTCGTTGTTGATCCGCGACAGCGTCTCGCCCGTGCGGTTGGCCGTGAACCAGCGCAGCGACATCGACGAGAGGTGGCGATACAACCGGTCGCGCAGGTCGAACATCACGCTCTGGCTGATTGAGTTGCCGAGGTACGACTGCAGGACGCCGTTGAAAGACGCCAGCAAGATCACGACGACCATCCCAACGATCAGCAGGTTCAGCTCCCCGCCGTCATTGTTGGGGATCGAGTCGTCGATGATTCGCCTGATCAGCAACGGCGGCGCCAGACCCACCAGCGACGCGAACGTAATCGCCACCAGGAAGCCGGCCAGCAAAGACTTGTGTGGCGTCAACAGCCTGACAATGCGTTTGAACGTCGGCCACGCCGGCCGTTGCGGCTTACGCGGCGCGCCCTCAGACGTCCTCCGCCACGAGACGTGATCCCTCATATATCGAGCTTACGTGATCGCGGTCGCCTTCGGCGCCTGATCGCCCCGGACGAAACGAACCTCTCAACCCTCCTCTCCCTCAGGGAGAGGCGAGCCTTCAACCAGCTCCCGAGATTACACCCACGTGGTGAGGGCCTGCGCTCCGGCCCTCTAAAGCGTGACGGCTACCGAGAGCTGAACAACTCTCTAGCCGAACCGCCTTCGGTTACTCTGACAAAGGCGGCCTCATCCACCCTCCTCTCCCTCAGGGAGAGGCGAGCCTTCAACCACCTATCGAGATCACACCAACGCGGTGAGGGTCTGCGCTCCAAAGCTTAAGGTGTCCCCGTCCCAGCGTCCGGCGGCTCCTCATCAAACAACTGCACAAACTGCCAGCCAAAGCGCCCCTTGATACAGAGGTTGCCGCTCGTCACGTCGTGGTCCAGCGGCGACGTCACCTTGACAATGCGCTCGTCCTGCACATGCAGCTCCAGCGTGCAACCGACGCCGCAGTAAGGGCAGATCGTGTCAGTCTTCGTCTGCTGCGCCTCGTCCCACGTCCCCGCCTGTCGCATGTCGTACTCGCTCTTGAACATGAGCGACCCGGTTGGGCAGACGGCGATGCAGTTGCCGCAGTACACGCAGGCTGAGTCCGGCAGCGGCGTCGCGAACTCCGTCGACACGCGGGCGTCGAACCCACGCCCCGCGATACCCAGCGCGAACGTGTTCTGGTGGTCGTAGCCACACGCCTCGACGCACTTGTAGCAGAGGATGCAGCGCGAGTAGTCCCGCACGTAGAGGTTGTTGTCCACCTTCGTCGGCTGATGCACCGTGGCTGTGCTGCCGTCGGTGGCGTGGTGGTGCCCGGCTGTCGCCGCGTCGCGCTCACCCTCCGCGGCGGGCGCCACGGCCGGCCCGAAGCGGTCCGGCTGCGCGCCGTAGCGCTCCAGGTAGCCCTGCACCTCCGCCGGCGCATACGACAGGTCGACGGACGACGCGAGGAACTCCAGCACCATGCGCCGGCTGTGCTCCACGCGTGCGCTGTCGGTCTTGACGGCCATGTCCTTCTCAACCTTGCGCGAACAGGCAGGCACCAGCGTCCGCGACCCCTCCAGCTCAACCACGCAGACGCGGCATGCGTTCACTGGCGTTAGCGTCTCCAGATAGCACAGCGTCGGCGTGTCGATGCCCTGTTCGCGGCAGGCTTCGAGGATCGTCGTGCCTTCCGAAACGCTGATCGGCCGGCCATCGATCGTCAGCTCGACCTGGCGTGTGGGCGCTGCGGCGCGGCTGGTCGTCATGGGGTCCTCCCGTTCTGGAACACGCCTAGCTTCTCGATCGCGGACTGCACAGCGCTGGCAGCGGTCTGACCCAAACCGCAGATCGACGCGTCTCGCATCACCTGGGCGATCTCGCCGATCAGCACCACCTCATCGCTCGCGGTGCCCAGCGGGCGCCCCGCAATTAGTCTCTGCAGCGACTCCTCCTGACGCTCGGTGCCAACGCGACACGGCACGCACTGCCCGCATGATTCGTCGCGGAAAAAGGCGCCGATGCGCGAGACGAACCCCTGCAGGTCGGCGCTCTCTGCGATCGGCATCACCACGCCGGAGCCGAGCGATGAGTTAATCGCGCGCGTCCCTTCGAATGTCAGCGGTACGTCCAGCTCATCCGGCGTCACGAAGCCTCCCGCCGCGCCGCCCAACAACACGGCTCGCAGGCTTTCGCCGCGCGGCAGCCCGCCGGCCATGTCCAGCAACTCTCGCAGCGTCACGCCGAACGGCACTTCATAGACGCCGGGCTTCTGCACCGCGCCCGAGACGCAGAATAGCTTCGTGCCCTTCGATTGCGCCGTCCCCGTCTCCGCGAACGCTGGGCCGCCCCGCAGCACGATGTCGGCCACGTTGACCAGCGTCTCGACGTTGTTTATCACCGTCGGCTTGCCGAAGAGGCCCACCTGCGTCGGGAACGGCGGTTTGTTGCGAGGCTCCCCTCGCAGGCCCTCGATCGAGTTAAACAGCGCGGTCTCTTCGCCGCAGATGTACGCCCCGGCGCCTGCCCGTAGCTCGATGTCAAAGTCGACGCCCTCGCTCATGATGTTGGCGCCCAGGAAGCCGCGCCGGCGCGCCGTGTCGATAGCATTCTGAAGCCGGACCGCCGCCAGCGGATACTCACCGCGAATGTAGATGTAGCCCTGCTCCGCGCCAACCGCAAAGCCCGCGATCGTCATCGACTCGATCAACGAGAACGGGTCCTCTTCCATGATCACGCGATTGCTGAACGTCCCCGGCTCCGACTCATCGGCATTGGCCACCAGATAGTGCGGCCGGACCGCCGCCGAGGCCACGTCTTGCCACTTCCGGCCCGTCGGGAAGGCGGCCCCGCCGCGCCCTTGCAGCCCGGACTCCAGCACCTCCCGGATGATCGCGGCCGAGCCCATGTCCAGCGCCTGCCTCAAAGCCGCGTAGCCACCGGCGGCGCGATACTCGTCCAGGCTCGACGGATCAACTCGCCCGACGCGCGCCAGCAGCCGCAGGTCGTGCCCGCCCGCGTCCAGCGTCTGCGGCGCTGAAATCGAGCCCTCGCGTCTTATCGCCACATCCGCCACCCCGCCGGACGTCAGCTGCGCAGCGATCGCGTCCTCGCTCGCGGGCGCAATGACCGCGTCTCGTGCGCCTTCCCCCGCCTGCTGCACCAGCACGGCGGGCGCCAGCTCGCACAGACCGAGACACGGGCTGTGCTTCCATGTCGCCTGGCCGTCCAGCGCCGGCTCATTCGCGGGTCCAAAGCGCTGCTCCAACGCCGCGCACAGCTCCAACCCGCCCTTCATGCGACAGGCCAGGTCGTCGCACACGTGCGCGACGCGTGACGGCGTCGGGTCAACATGGATCAGCGAGTAGAAGGTCGCGACGCCGTAAGCCTCCGCTGGCGGCACCTCCAGGCGCTGACAGATGTAGTTCAACGCCCCCGGTGTGATGTAACCAACCCGGCGCTGCACGGCTTCGAGGACCGGCAACAGCAGGTGACGGTCCTTGCGCGCCTCGTGGCCGCTTCGCCCCAGGTATGAGTCGGCGTCGCCGCTCTCGCGGTCGGTCTGCCAGCTTGCCTCCGGCTCGCCCAGCAGCGCGTCAACCGCGGCTCGCTCGGCGTCGTCCGGTACGGCGTTCGGGATCAGGTGCAGGTCCACGCTCGCAGTCTAAATCAATCGGTCGTACCACTGAAGCGACTCCACAGTCTGGAACCTGCGCCGTTCCATTGGCGTCAATGGTGCATATACCGAGACATGCCGACTCGCCCCCTCTCCGTCGACGGAGAGGGGGAAGCTGTCGCAAGACAGCCGGGGGTGAGGTTGCGGCACGCCGGCTGAGCACGCGCTTGAATGCAATCGTTAGTTTGGGGCAGCGCCTATCTTTTCGATCCGGATTGCCGCGGCCTTGAACTCGGCCGTACCCGACTTCGGGTCCGTCACGTTGATCGTGATGATGTTCGACGCAACGTCGTCCTGGAAATGGAACGTCATGAAGGCCAGGCCGGGTCGCAACGTTGCGTCGAAGCGCACCGGCGCCTCGATGGCGCCGCGCCGCGACACCACGCGCACGATCTCGCCGTCGTCCAGTCCCAACCGCCTGCCGTCTTCCGCGTGGATGTCCAGCGACTCCCCCCGGCGCAGCGGCGACGTGTATCCGCCCGTCTGCACCCCGGTGTTGAACGAATCGAGCCTGCGGCCCGTCGTCAGGCGGATCGGGTATTCATCGCTCAGCTGCTCCACTGGCCCCTCATGCTCGACCGCGCTGAACGGTGCCAGCGGCCCTTCGGCGGGCTCCGCCCAGAGGCGGCCGTGCAGGAACTGGCTCCCGGGATGGTCTTCTGACGGACATGGCCAGGGGATGCCGTTCAGCTCCTCGAGGCGTTTGTAGCTCATGCCGGTGTGCCAGTTGGACAGCCCGCGCAGCTCATCCCACACGGTTTCGGCGGCCGGGTGGCCCCAATCCTGGCCCAGCAGGTTCGCCATGTCGCAGAGGATCTCCATGTCGTCGCGCGCGCCCCCGGGCGGGTTCAGCGCCTTGCGCACACGCTGCACTCGGCGCTCCGAGCTCGTCACGGTCCCCTCGGCCTCGCACCACGAGGCTGCCGCCGGGAACACGACGTCCGCCAGCTCGGCCGTAGCCGTCAGGAAGATGTCCTGCACGACGAGATGGTCGAGCCCTGACAGCAACCCGATTGCGTGCTCCATGTCGGCCTCTGACTGCGCCGGGTTCTCACCGATCACGTACAGCGAACGCAGCTCGCCGTGCTCCATCGCCTCGAACATCTCGGTCAGGTTCTTGCCGCGCTTCGATGGCAGCGGCTTGCCGTAAACGCGCTCGAACGGCGCCCGTTGCTCGTCTTTCTCGAGGTCGTTGCCGCCCGGCAGGCGGTTTGGTAGCGCGCCCATGTCGCCGCCGCCCTGCACGTTGTTCTGGCCCCGCAGCGGCACCAGCCCGGAGCCGTAGCGCCCGACGTGCCCCGTCAGAAGCGCGAGGTTGCACAGCGCCAGCACGTTGTCGACGGCGTTGTGGTGCTCTGTGATCCCCAGCGTCCAGCACAGCTGCGCGCGGTCGGCTCGGGCGTAAGCGTGCGCCACCTCGCGGATCGCCTCTGCCGGCACCCGGGTAACTTGTTCGGCGTACTCCAGCGTGTAGGGCTGGACGCACTCCTTGTACGCCTCGAAGCCGGTCGTGGCGCGGCTGATGAACGACTCGTTGTGCAGGCCTGCGGCGATGATCTCGCGGCCCATCGCATTTGCCAACGCGACGTCCGACCCCACATCGAGTCCAAGCCAAATGTCAGCCCACTGCGCCGACGTGGTCCGCCGCGGGTCCACCGCGAACAGCCGCGCGCCGCGGTGCACCCCCTTCATCACGTGGTGGAAGTAGATGGGGTGTGTTTCGCGCGCGTTGGAGCCCCAGAGGATGATGATGTCTGTCTCTTCAGCCTCTTTGTACGAGCTCGTCCCGCCGCCTGCCCCGAAAACCGTCGTCAGACCGACGACGCTAGGAGCGTGTCAAGTGCGGTTGCAGGAATCGATATTGTTGGTACCGATGACCTGCCGAGCGAACTTCTGCGCCAGGTAGTTGACCTCGTTCGTCGCCTTCGAGCACGAGAAGAGGCCGAAGCTGTCGGGACCGTGCGTTGCGACCGTGTCGCGGAAGCCCTCCGCGGCGACGGTTAGCGCCTCATCCCAGGTAGCCGGCCTCAGCTCTCCGCCCCTTCGGACGAGCGGCTGGGTCAACCGAGTGTAACGCTTGGGCATCACACCTCCTCGCTGGTTAGCTTAGCGACGGCGTGATCGCCGGTAAAGGTCTGCAGGCCTCTATTTCGCGGCTGACGCGGTCACCCGCTCCGGCGCCGTGTACACGTTCAACGAGTCCGCCTTCACGAAGCCACATAGCGTTATGTTAAACGACTCCGCCAGCTCAACCGCCAGGCTCGAAGGCGCCCCTACCGCCGCAACCACTGGTATCCTCGCCACAAGCGCTTTCTGCAGCAACTCGAAGCTCGCCCGCCCGCTCAGCATCAGCACCGATTGCGACAACGGCAACGCATCTTCCAAGAACCGCTCGCCGATCAGTTTGTCGACCGCATTATGCCGCCCCACGTCTTCGTGCAGCGCCACGAGATTGCCATCGCGGTCGAACAGCCCAGCCGCGTGCAGCCCACCCGTCTGCTCGAACACGGCCTGCGCCGCGCGTAGCTTCTGAGGTAGCCCGCAAACCACGTCCGCCTGCACCACGAAGCCCGCCGGCACGATGTCGCAACCCTGCACCTCCAGCGACTCCAGCGCCGCCTTGCCGCAGACGCCGCAGCTGGACGTCGTATAGAAGTTCCGCTCTAGGCGTGAAGCGTCGAAAATGAGGCCCGGCCGCAGCGTCACCGTGACGATGTTGAACGCCTGGTCCTCATCCTCGTCCATGCAGTACGAGATGTCGGCGATATCGTCGCGTGCCTTGAGTATCCCTTCGCCGTGCAAGAACCCCGCCGCGAGGTCGAAGTCGTTTCCCGGCGTGCGCATCGTCACCGCGATGCTCCGGGTGACCGTCTTGCGGCCCTCTTTCCAGATCAAGCGGATCTCCAGCGGCTCCTCCGCCGCCAGCAGGTCGTCGTCCTGGGCCCAGACACCATCGCGCAACCGGCGGACCGAGCGTCCAACATGGCTCCGGGTCTCAAGTGTCGTCATAGCACGGCGCCTCAGTTCAGCGTTATGACGATCAGCATATCAGCAAAAGAAGAGGCCTCCCCTAACATGGGGAAGGCCTCCTGAACTTGCTGATTGCGGACGGATGCTATGCCGGTGGCTGACTCGGGTCCAGGTACTCGTAGGAGAAGAACGCCGACAGACCACCGCCGCGATAGACGTTCCAGTTCTGAATCCTCGGCCATGAAAGGCTGAGAACCGTGGCGCCGCCAGGGTACCGGCTGTAGTAGAACAACTTCGCCATATAACGCTGGAACTCCTGCACCAACTTGATGCGCTCTTGATTGTCGAACGAAGCGAGGACTTTTTCGGTCGTTTCGTTGAGGAAGGGGTCGCCCGGACCGCCGGTGCTGTCGGGCACGCCGGTGTCGCTTGGATTCCAGCCGCCGAACAGGTTGCCGCCGGGGTGGAAGTGCGCTAGCAGGTAATTGCCAACATCTGGACCGCCGAAGTCGACAGAGTTGAACATGAAGTCGAAATTGCCACGGCCGAAGATAATCCCAAATATTTCCGGGATCATGATCTGTTCTTGCTTCGTGGTGCGCAGGCCGGCCTCCGCCATCATGCCCTCGATCACGTCTTGCGCACGCTGCTGGCCGAATCCCAGTGGGTATTGGTAGTGCGTAAAGTCGATTCCGTCAGGGAAACCGGCTGCGCCGAGGAGTTTCTTCGCCTCTGCGAGGTTGGCGTCGCGGCTGCCGAGATCAATGTACTTGGCGTTCTCGCCGAATTCGGAGCCCTGTGGGTCGAGCCACATGCCCGGGAAGTACATATAGGAGCCGGGGCCGCCGCACGGGATCGCCGTGTTCCAGCGCCGGTTCTGTGGGATGCCGTTAGCGTCAAGCACGTCCGTCGCGAAGTGAACATCGATAAAGAGGTCGCGGTCCCAGGAGTACTGGACGGCCTGGCGAACGCGCTGGTCCTTCCACGGCCCAGCCGGGGCCATGCCGAACCACTCCAGAACAGCGGTCGAGTCCGGAACCGCGTACATCAGCAGGTCGGGCAGGTCCTTCTTCGTCTGGACGACGTCCTCAAGCGTTGCCAGGCCTAAGCCTGGTTGGTAGAGGTTCCCGGCTCGGAACTGCGAAACAGCCGAAGTCGGATCCGGGATTATCTTGAAGTCGACCTCGTCGACAAACGGTCGACCCAGGCCCCATGGGTCAATCGCTTCGTAGTTCGGATTCTTCTTCATATTGAGCCCGACGGAGGGCTCGTAGCTGTCGATATAGAAAGGCCCGTTTCCGAACTGGTACTTGTTGAGGATCGAATCGTCGTCAGCCCCCTCTTTCGGGAGGATGTAGAAGTAGCTGACGCTGCCGTTGGCAAGCGTGCCCAGAAGCGGCGAGTGTGGTTTCGCCAGCTTCATCACTATGGTGGTGGAGTCCGGTGCCTCGATCGAAAGCACCGGCGCCGCGGGGCTGACGTCGTTCGCCAGCTCGCCACCGTTTGAGCTGACCGTCTTGAATCGCTCCCAGGAGAAGAGGACGTCGTCAGCGTCGATCTGCCGGTTCTCGATGCTGGCTGGCGCGCCCGCGTGGAATGCACCGAACGGCGAGAACTTCGAATTCGGGTTCAACTTGAACGTCAGCGTCAAGCGGTCGGCAGAGTACTCCCACGATTCCGCCCCATCAGGCATGATTTCGAGCTCAGTCGGGTCTGAGAGCTTTGATGGCTTGATGTTTATCAGCTTGGTCCCGACATCGTTTGCGAAGCCCTGCGAAAACGGGTCGAAGTTGTAGAGGTCAAAGTTCTGCGGATCGGTGGAGAGCGCCGCCTTCCAGGTTCCGCCCTTGATCGCGTCTCCTGTCCTGTCGACCGGTTCGTAGATCAGCCCCGCCGGAGCGCCCCCACCGCCGCCGCCGCCCGTTCCGCTGGTTGCACCGGGCGCGGCGCCACCGCCGCCGGTGCTGGGCCCATCATCGTCGTCCCCACCGCACGCGGCAAGAAACGCGGCCGCCGCAGCCGTCGTGCCGGTTGCCGTTATCGCCCGGCGACGGCTGATCCTGCGCTCAAGAACCTTATCCCAGTAGCTTCGCATCCTGCCTCCCATTGGCCCTGGCGGGCTGGATAATTTCGAGCCATCGCTCGATCATCGCGCAAATGCGGCTCACAGCCGATCCGAGTAATACTTCGGATACACCCGAAGGATGCGGCAAATCTATGAGTGAGCCTCACCCTTGTCAATAGCTACGCTGGCGAGGTCGAATCTGGCTCTACGGGGCGCTGTCTATTTCGTTATGAAGGCTACGTCGCGCCTCATTGATTGCACCTATAGAACCATCTGTCAGGCCACCTACCACGGCAAGCCCCTCTGCCCCATCACGCCCTTCAACGAGGCGATCTCACCCGAATGGAACGCCACGTGCACCAGCACCGTGTCGGCGATCACCCAACCCATCGATTCCTTGCGCCCGAAAAAGTCGATCGGCCTGTCGAGATCGGCATCCGAAATACCGTCGAGGAAGGCGTCCGTCGCCTCGGTCACGGCCTTGCCGTAGGCTTGCAGCTCCGCCATGTGCTCTTGCGCCACCGCATTCCAGTCGTGCTCCTTCGCGTCCGGATCGAGTCCCAGCTTCGGCGCCCAACCCCCGGACGTCAGGATCAGGTCCTTGCCCTGGATCAGCTGGCTAAACGCCCAGTCTTCGCCCGATACGGTGTGCCCGTAAATCTCGCCGATCGGCCCCACGGTTGCGCCGGGCAGTTTCGTCCCCAGTGTCTTCGCGTCGGTCTCCTGTATCGCCGCGTCCAGATACTGGCGCGCCAGTCCCATCATCTCCTTGATCGAAGCTACACCGTTCAACCTGGGCCTCCTTTAGTAGTCGCGATGAGGCGCATCCTAGCAGAATTCTGCCCACGTTTCGGAAGTCCTCTGCGCGACTTTGAGCTAACCTGTTAGGGCCGCCTTCCGAGCAGGCGGTCCAACAGAAAGACTGAGCGATTGGCCGATATCCGAATTGATAATTACCTCAATAATCACGACTTCTTCAGCAACATGGCCGAGGACGTTCGGCGCGGACTGACCGCCACCCCTAAGCGCCTGCAACCCAAGTACCTCTACGACGAGCGTGGCTCCGACCTCTTCGAGCAGATCACCGAGCTGCCCGAGTACTACCCCATGCGTGAAGAAGGATCGCTGCTCAACCTGATCTCGCCCGGCCTGATCGCCTCGATGGCGCCCGGCGAGATCGTCGAACTCGGCTCCGGCTCCTCCACCAAGACGCGCGCCCTCCTCGACGCCGGGCGCGCCAACGGCTGCCTCAGACGCTACGTTGCCTTCGACGTCAGCGAGTCCATCGTCCGCCTCGCGATTGCCGAACTGCTCCAGCGCTACAACGGCCTCGACGTCTACGGCATCGTCGGCGACTTCCACCGCCACCTCGACAAGATACCGGGCCATACCGGGCGCCGGCTCGTCCTCTTCCTTGGCGGTACCCTCGGCAATCTCTACCGCGAGGAACGCATCGATCTGCTACGTCAGATCGGCGCCCTCCTCGCGCCCGACGACCGCCTCCTCGTCGGCTTCGACCTCGTCAAGGACATCCCCCTCATCGAGGCCGCCTACAACGACGCGCAGGGCGTCACTGCTGATTTCAACCGCAACATGCTCAACGTGATCAACAACGGCCTCGACGGCGACTTCGACCCCGAGGCTTTCGAGCACTACGCCTACTTCAACACACAGGAGTCTCGCATCGAGATGCACCTGCGCCCGAAGTCGAAGCAGGTAGCGCACCTCAAAAAACTCGGCCTGACCGTTGAAATCGAGCCGCCGGAGACGCTCTGGACAGAGAGCTCACACAAGTTCACGCCGGACTCCGTGCGCGAGATGTTGACGGCGTCCGGTCTCTCACTCAGAGAGTGGTACGCCGCCCCCAAAGACATGTTCGCGCTGGCGCTCGCCGGCCCTGCCTGACGTCTCAATTTCGGGCCGTTCGACTCTACTACGAAGCCTCGTCATCCCTCGACAATGATGGCCCAGGCTGCTGATGAAACGAATCAATCTTCTGCTGATCTTTTGCGTCCTCACTCTTGCCCTTCTCACCGTATCCTGCGGCGGCGATGATGAGAGCACCCCGAGCTTCCCGGCCGAGGTGCAGCTCACGGACGCGGACGACGGCTCAACCGTCCAACTCGCGCTTCGTGGAGAGTTGATCGTAGCTTTGGCCAGCAATCCCACGACCGGATTCGGCTGGTCGGTTGGAGAGGGCTCTGACGAAGGCCTCGTCTTGCAAGGCGAGCCGCGATACGTACCGGCCGGCTCCACTACTCCGGTCGTTGGGGCAGGTGGAACAGAGGTCTTCAGCTTCGAAGCAGAGGATTCGGGTACGTCTCGGCTGGTGCTGGAGTATCGGCGGCCGTTCGAACCTGACGTGGCGCCCGAGCAGACCTTCAGCGTCACGGTCGAGATTCGCTGACGGCCCTCCTGTAAGCATTGCGTAATCCCCTGAATGGAGAGGCACGCTAAACTGTACAGCGCTGGTTCCCCGCCTAGCGCTGAGGAGGCGTCATGAGCACGATGAGACTCGGACAGCCCGACACGGATCGCGCTTCGCTGATCGAAGCGTTCCGCGAGGTTAGAGCGCAGACCGAAAAGCTCTGCGAGCCCCTCGAGACCGAGGACTACGTCATCCAGTCCGTCTCAGACGTCAGCCCGCCGAAGTGGCACCTCGCGCAT
>DASTLN010000317.1:0-13702 GCA_035714925.1 Dehalococcoidia bacterium
GTCGACGAGCACCTGGCGGCCGGTCTCCGCGTCGCGCAGCTTGAGCAGTCCGACGCGAGGCAGCTCCAGCTCGCGCGGGTCGGTCAGGCTGATCGCCGTGAGGTCGTGCTTCTGGGCGGCGAGCCGCAGCGAGGACTCGAAGCCGGTGGTGTGGAAGTCGGAGATGACGAAGGCGACGCTGGGCCGCTTCGTGATGCTCATCAACAGGTCGGTGGCGACGCCGATGTCGGTGCCGCGGCCTTTCGGTTCGAGGTAAAGCAGCTCGCGCGCCATGCGGAGGATGTGCTGCTGGCCCTTGCGCGGCGGCAGAAACAGCTCGACCCGGTCGCTGAAGGCGATGAGGCCGGTCTTGTCGTTGTTGGCGTTGGCGGCGAAAGCGAGCAGCGTCGCCAGCTCGGCCGCGAGCTCGCGCTTGGTGGCGGTCTGGGAGCTGAAGCCGGACGACGGGCTGACGTCGACGAGGAGGTAGAGGACCAGCTCACGTTCCTCGACGAACTTCTTGATGTAGGGCACTCCCATGCGGGCCGTGACGTTCCAATCGATAAGGCGTACTTCGTCGCCGGGCTCGTACTCGCGGACTTCGTTGAACTCGAGGCCGCGCCCGCGGAAGACGCTGTGGTACTCGCCGAGGAAGAGGAGGCGGACGAGGCGGCGGGCGCGGATCTGGAGGCGCCGGATGACAGAGAGCATCTCCTCCTGGGAGAGGCCGGAGGTGAGGTCAGTGGGGGTGTTGGTTGTATCGGTGGTCATTGACGCTTATCCAGCCGGGTCGTTTTCTGAACCTCGTGAGATTGCCATGTCGCTCCTGGCGTCGCTCCTCGCAATGACGGGTTCATCGTCTTTGCGAGCGGAGCGAAGCAATCTCACGAGGTTACTCGCACGATCTCATGATAGAGATCACGCCATGTAGGGTTGAAGCTATCTACGAGAGCCAGCTTTTTGCGGCGAGGGCCCGCCTTGAGCTGGTTCTCGCGGGTGATGCCGTCTTCAGGGCTTTCATGCTCTTCGTAGTAGACGAGGCGGTCAACGTTGTAGCGCTTTGTGAAGCCAGCGATCTCCCTAGCTTTGTGTTGCTCGACGCGCTGCAGGAGGTCGCCTGTGAAGCCGGTATAGAGCACGGAGTGGGAGACGTTTGTGAGGATGTAGACGTAGTAGCTCATTAGTAAAGCGTTTTGTGAACCTCCGAGATTGCCACGTCGCTCCTGACGTCGCTCCTCGCAATGACGGGGTGGGAGTTGAATCGATGGGGTGTCCGGTGTTTCTGTGAGATTGCCACGTCGCTCCTGACGTCGCTCCTGGCAATGACGGGGTGGGAGTTGAATCGATGGGGCGTCCGGTGTCGCTGTGAGATTGCCACGTCGCTCCTCGCAATGACGGGTTGGGCGCTCAGGGCACCGATACGCCATGCAGGACGCGGTCGATGATCTCGTCCGTTGTGAGGTCCTCTGCCTCCGCTTCGTAGGTGATGATGACGCGGTGGCGCAGCACGTCCTTGGCGACGGCTTTTACGTCGTCCGGCGTGACGTAGCCGCGGCCGTCGAGGAAGGCGAACGCCTTCGATGCCTGGGCGAGGTGGATCGTGGCGCGCGGCGAGGCGCCGAAGGCGATCAGCGGCGTCAGCGCCTCCATGCGATAGGCACGCGGGTCGCGGGTCGCCAGGATGAGGTGAACGATGTAGTCGCGCAGGCCATCGTTTAGCACGATATCCTGCACGGCCTGGCGGGCGCTAAGCAGGTCGGCGATCTGCACCACCTGCTTCACTTCCGGGACGTGGTTGGTCTCGTAGCGCTGCAGGATCTCGCGCTCTTCCTGGCGGTTGGGGTAGTCGACCACCGCCTTGAGCATGAAGCGGTCGAGCTGCGCTTCCGGGAGGGGGTAGGTGCCCTCCGACTCGATGGGGTTCTGGGTGGCGAGCACCATGAAGGGCTGCGGCAGCGGGTAGGTGATGCCGCCGATGCTGACCTGGCGCTCCTGCATGGCTTCGAGGAGGGCGGACTGCACCTTGGCGGGCGCGCGGTTGATCTCATCGGCGAGGAAGATGTTGACGAAGATCGGGCCGTGGCGCGTCGTGAACTCGGCGGCCTGGGGGTTGTAGATCTGTGTGCCGGTGACGTCGGCGGGGAGCAGGTCGGGCGTGAAGGAGACGCGGGCATGCGTCGCGCCCATGGTGTGCGCCAGCGTGTTAATCGACATGGTCTTGGCCAGGCCGGGGACGCCTTCGACGAGGATGTGGCCGTCGCAGAGCAGGGCGATGAGCAGGCGGTCGATCAGGTACTTCTGGCCGACGATGACGCGGCTTATCTCGGCACGAATGGAGTCGAGGAAGCGGGATTGCTCTTTGACGCGGGCGTTGATCGCCTCGATGTCTACCGCCAAAACCGCCCCTCCCCAGATTCAGGTTTGTCTCTTCGAGTATATACGAGTCCGAGGCAGGCTTGGGTGCAGGCCTCACCCCCGCTGCCGCGCGCCCCTCTCCGCTGCGGCAGAGAGGGGCTGTGGACGATCGAGGCGGGTGGTGGACTGCGTCTGGGGCATCACGGAGTGCGTGAGATTGCCGCGTCACTCCTAGCGTCGCTCCTCGTAATGACGGGAGGAGCTGCTACTTCCAGAGGCGTTGGGAGGCGAGGCGGGCGCCTTCGGCGAGCATGCGGAGCTTTTCCCACTGGATGCTCTCGTGGACGCGGGCGAGGTCCCAGCCCTGGGCGAAGCCGCAGTCGACGCCGGCGATGACGTTTGCTCTGCCGACGATGTTGGCGTAGTTGACGATGCGCTCCGCGATCAGCTCGGGGTGCTCTACGACGTTTGTCGAGTGGGTGACGACGCCGGGCATGAGGGTCTTGCCGGCCGGCAGCCTGGCGGTCTCCCAGACGTGATACTCGTGCTCGTGGCGCGCGTTGGCGCCCTCGACGGAGTAGGAGCCGGCGTTGATCGCGAGGACGACGTCGACGATGTCGGCGAGCGGGATGTCGGTGGTGTGCGGTCCGTGCCAGGAGCCCCAGCAGACGTGGTAGCGGACGCTCTCCTCGGGGATGCCGCGCAGCGCGTGGTTCAGCGCCTCAACGTACTTCATGGCGAACTTCTGGTACTCGGCCGCGGACGGCGCCGGGTCCATGGAGTCGTATGAGGTGACGAGGCGCGGGTCATCGATCTGCAGCAGGAAGCCGGCCTCGACGATCATGCCGTACTCGACCGCCATGGCGTTGGCGATGGCGTAGAGGAACTCGTTGTCTGTGGCGTAGTGCTCGTTGGGGCGCTGGAGGGCGATGGTGATGGGAGAGACGGCGGGCACGAAGGCGTTCTCGGCGCCGGCAGCGTCACATGCGGCGCGAAGGCGGTCGAGGTCCTGGCGCAGGACGCCCTGGCCGGTGTAGGTGACGGGCCCGCCGCAGACGAGCGGGACCTGGCCGACGCCGAGTCCGGCGTTGGTGCGGTCGATCTCGGCGTAGAAGTCGGCGAAGCGGGTGCGGTCACGGCCGCGGGTGTAGGCCTGGGGGCGTGTGGCCTCGCGCTGCTCGAAGCCGCCGAGACGTTCGCTGATGTAGCCGGCGAAGCCGGACTTCGAGAACTCGCCGTCGCTGACCATGTCGACGCCGGCCTCGACCTGCTGCTTAACGACGTTGTTGATGGCGTCGCGGAGGATTTGCTGCTCGGAGGCGTCGAAGGGCTTGAGTGCGGGCCGGTCGCGGAAGAGGGCGGCGACCTCAGGAGGGCGGGCGAGGCTGCCGACGTGGCTGGTGATGATGCGGTCTGTGCTGCGGCGCATAACGCAGTAACAAGTAACACGTAACAAGTAACAAGGGAAGGGGTGCGGTCTGCCTGCAAAGCTATGCGGTGCTTCTATTGGTACCTGCTACTTGCTACTGGTTACTTGTCACTGTCACGGCGCCGCGGGCGGGCGGGACATGAGCAAACGGGCTGAGCGCGAGCCAGTCGGGAAACGCGGTGACAAGCTCTCGCGGGCCAACCAGCTCGATGAGCCCCGATCGCTGCGCGTCACGCAATTCCAGCCTGCCCAGCCAGATGGCATGCATCGCCCACGTGTCCGCCCGAACGAATAGATCCGGCTCGAAACCCGGATTGGTCTTGCACACTTCGACATCGTCCCGGTCGACGATCAGCCAGTACGTCTCCCTCTTCGCGCCTTCAAAGTCGAACTGAATAACCACGCGGCGCGGCGGCAGCAGATGCTTATTGAGCCGCCTTCTCATGTTCCACATCAGGAGTGAGGGGTCGGTGTCTTGCGGCCGGATCTCGTCGTTAGCCCAGCGCTGGCCCCATGTTCCGAGTTGCTCGAGTACGCCCGCCAGTTCGTTGCCGGCCTCGGTCAGGCGATACTCGCGCGTCTTGCCATTCGCGGCCTGAGCTCGTACGAGCAAGCCGGTACTCTCCAAGGTGCGCAGGCGATGGACCAAGAGAGAGCGCGGGATCGCGGGCAAGCCCCACTCCAGCTCGGAGAAGCGCCGGCTGCCCAGCAACAGCTCGCGGACGATGAGGAAGGTCCAGCGCTCAGCCAGTATCTCGGAGGCCTTGGCGATCGGACAGAACTGTCTGTAGGTACCCATGCCGGCACTCTACGTTCACGTGGTAACCGCAGCAAGTCCAAAAATTGTACTTGTCCTGGGCTGCAGGCACTGCCGATGCTGGCTGCAAATCGGCTGGAGGGTTGCAAGCTATGACACGCAAGCACTTCATCTTCGCAGGCGGTGGCCTCATCCGAAGGCTGGGCGTGGCGGCAGCCCAGGCTACACCGCAGCTGCCAGGGACCAGGGCGGGACGGGCGAAAGCGCTCGGGGGGTTGTTCCTGGGGACGGCCGTCATGACGGCGATATTCGCATTGCTGGTCTCTGGTCCCAGCTCAGGCGCGGCGGCAGAAGACGACGCAGAGGTTTGGGTCGCGAGTCAGGGGACGGACCGGCTATTCATCGTCGCGGACGCTCTGGGAGCCGGGCAGGTCGAAACTGTCGCGCTTCCGGAAGGCACCGGGCCGCACTTGGTGACGTTCTCGCCAAGCGGCCAGTACGCCTACATCTCCGGAATGGGCAACGGCAAGCTCGAAATCATGCGAGCCGATAGCCGGACAATCGTGGAAACACTGAGCTTTGCGGCCGGTGGCACGCACCAGGCCAAACCCTCGCCCGACGGGCAGGTCCTGCTTGTTGCCCAGATTCCCACGCGGAAGCTCATCTCGGTTGCGGTCGATGAGGCAACCGAATCGTGGCAGGTAACGGGCGAGGTGCAGTTGGCGAGATCTCCCATCTGCACCATTTTCCGTGACGACGGCCAACGGGCTTATGTTTCGCTGCTGCCGAGCGGGATCGCTGTTGTCAATGTGCCCACGATGACCGTGCGGAAGACGCTTGAGACCGATGGCTTCGTCGCGTGCGGGATGGTGAAGAGCCACAACGGCAAGACGATCACGCTTGCGTCCAGCGGCCACGGGGGCCACATCTACCGCCTGAGTACGGTCACAGACCAGCTCGAGGAGGATGTCGGAGCGGTCGGGGCTGAGGACTGGCACAGTTTCGTGATGACACCAAACGAGAAGCTTGGTATCGGTACCGTCCCGCGTGGAGACCAGGTGGTCTTTGTAGACCTGGAAGGGAAGAAAGGAAGCTTCGCTGAGAGCTTCGCACTGGACGGAACGCCGGGCATGAACAACGACCAACCAGACAACATGGCCGTACAGGGGAACCTGCTTTACGTCGGTCTCAGGGCATCTGGCAGGCTGGCGATTGTCGAGATTGAGCAGCGGCGGGTCTCTTTCATCGATCTCTCGCCGCCGTCGGAGCTCAATCCGATGAACTGCGCCGGCTGCGCGGTCCACGGCGTCAGCATTCGCAACTTATCGCCCCGGTCGCCAACCATCACGCCTCCGGCCGCGGGGGACGGAGGCGTGCCAAAGTCAAGTAACAGGTAATCAGTGGCCGCGGGGCCTTCCTGCCACCGGCTGGTTGCTTGTTACCTGTTTCTGGTTACGTATCGTCCCAGCCGCGCCACTCCGTCTTGGCGTCGAAGTCGCGCTGGCGGGCGGGGGCCGGGCCGAAGGACGTGTCGGCGTAGCCGAGGTAGAGGATGCCGGCGATTTCGTCCTCGGGTCGCAGGTTGAACCAGGCTTTGACGTGGTCGTCGTAGGCGCCGTCGCCGGTGCGCCAGATGGCGGCGAGGCCGAGCGAGTTGGCGGCTAGCAGCATGTTCTGCAGCGCGGCAGAGGCTGCCTGCAGGTCCTCGCGTCGCGTCATCGGGTCGTCCGATTCGGATTGGACGCCGACGACGATGAGGACGGGGCTGCGCATCGGCTTGGCGCGCTCGCCCTTCATGAGCGCGTCGCGCTGCGTGGGTTCGGTCTCACCCAGGCGCCGGGACAGCGCCTGCGCGAGGACCTCACCGAAGTCAGAGCGCCCTTCGTTAGTGAGGACAAAGAAGCGCCAGGGTTGCGTGTCGAAGTGGTTGGGGGCGTGGACGCCGGCGCTAAGGACGCGCTCGACCAGCTCTCGCGGCGGCGCGTCGGGGCGCATCTTGCCGAGGCTGCGTCTGGCGGCGATCGATTCGAGGATGTCCACGCCTATACCGTCCTGTGGCGGTGATCGTCCATACCGCGGCGTCTGCCTGGAGAAGCCGCCGCGCATCCGTCCCGGTCTGCTCCGCTCGGGTACGTGGAAGGAATATTTGGGGGTGTCCCGCCAAGCCCCCCGCGCACGGGGCTGCGCCCCCTACGAACCCCTGCCGTCGCAGACGAGAGCATTTTCTTCGGCCCTAACGCGCTTGGGCGGGCGATTTCGCCTCGTGCAGGACGGTCTGGTAGAGCGACACGACGGGGTGGCCGGCGAGCACGCCCTTGACCGAGCCCTGGGCGTGACCGCGGTTGAACGCTTCCGACTGCGTCCAGGCGTCGAAATCCTCGCGGGAGGCCCAGGTGGAGTGCGAGATGTACTCCGTGGTCTTGTCCTCGTCCTGCAGCCAGTTACGCAGGAGGGAGAACTCGACGAATCCGGGCACCTCGTTGAGGTACGTCTCGCGGCTGCGCCACATCTCTTCGAAGGCGGTTTCCTGGCCGGCGTTGACCTGGAAGCGGTTCATGGCGATGAACATGGTGTCCTCCTTGGGACGGCGGGCTGATTCGTTGATTAGATTAGTAGATACTAAATTAATATCTCTGTCAATGCTTAGGCGGTAAGCCGACCGTGTTCGTCGATCAAGACTAGCCGATTGGCGCGCCGCTGCCGAGTGGGGGGCCGTTTGGCCCCTTCCTGCGAAGGCGAAGTTAGGACTAAAATCGCAGGGCAAGAGGGGCGATCATAACGCCAGACGATCCAGCAGGAGGATTGATAGATGACAGCTGAAGCGCCGGTTGCGGTAGTTGAGGGGCCGAAAGGCAAAGCAGAGATCTACGAGATCTTCGGAGACGGCCGCAACCTGGAGTACCAGGTCAAGCACGACGGCAAGACCGATGTCTACAAGTCGCTGGGCGAGGCGTACATCGAAGCCGGAAACCTGGTCGGCACCAAGACGTAGACGCGGATCATAGAGTCACCTGACGGGACGCACGGTCTACGGGCCGTGCGTTTTGTATTGCTAGCGGACGGCCGTGGCCGTCGCAAGGCGCAGCAAGTCGTCATGGGTGGTCGCGTCGGCGGCGGCCAGCAGGTTCGTCGAGGCGAGCGTCCAGGGATCGCCGCTGGCGTCGCTGACGACTCCGCCTGCCTCCGCGATCAACAGGGTGCCGGCCGCGGCGTGCAGGGGCGATGAGACGTACATCACGACGTAGGCCGAGACCCGCCCGGACGCGAGGTATGGCATAGCCAGCGTCGTGCCCAGGGAGCGGAAGTCCCAGCGATCGGCACGGACCGCTTCGGCCATGAGCCGTGCGGCGTGCTCCCGGACAGCGCCGGTCGACTTGCCCTCCTCGATCACAACGGTACTGCCGGCGGCAGAGGTGGCGAGCCGTACAGGACCAGCCTCCCGCAGCGCCCAGGCGCCGCGCCCGCGCTCCGCGACCAGGACCTCACGGTCCGAAGGATCACCGACGACGCCGATGGAGACGACGCCGTCCTCGATCAACGCGACGTTGACGCACCAGAGTTTCGTGCCGGCGGCGTAGTTACCGGTGCCGCAGATCGGGTCGACGAGCCAGTAGGGCGACCCGCCGGCCGGGAGATCGCCGCCGCGCTCCTCGCCGATGACGGGGATTGGGCCTGCCGACGACAGCGCAGTGCGGATGGCGTCCTCGGAAGCGACGTCGGCGGTTGTGACGAGGTCGCGGCCCGCCTTGACGGAGACGCCGGCGGTGCCGAGGGCTTCCAGCGCCACATCCAGCGCGTCGCGCACGGCTTCGATGGCGGTGAGGGTTTCGCGGCGGAACTGGGGAGGATTCATCGGGAGCAGTGTAGGGCAGGCGCGTCTTTCAGCCTACGCGCGGCCAAGCCGACTTACGAGTGCTCCTGATGGCGGCGGGGCGGTTGACGGGGCACGGCGCGAGGCCTATGATTTGCCAATCTGCGGAAGCAGTCGCAGACGCACAGGGCGGCGAGGATGTATTTGATGAACAGCATTCTTCTCTTTGGCACGGGACGGGCCCGTAGCGAACTGTGCGTGGTGGGGGAGACCTGAGCGCGTCTCCCAGATTCAGGCGTTAAAACGCCCACCACGAATCGTCGCGGTGGGCGTTCTTGTTAAGGAGCTTCGATGTCTGGTTTTGCGCCGGTGGCAAACCGGGAGCCGACGGCCGGCATGGGCTCTCCCGAGCGAGGGAGCGACCGGCCACGTCTACGTCCCTACGCGCGCGCGATGTATCTATCGTTTCGACAGCGAGTCAAGGAGCAGCTGCGAATCGGCTTCATCATCGGCCCGATTGTCGGGTCGACGGGGCCGGCGGTGACGCTGGCGTGGGCGGCAGGGCGTGGCGACAACCCGGAGGCGACGTCGTACGTCTTCATCGGCTTCTCGCTGTACACGATGTGGCTGATGGGCATCGCGATGATCGGTTGGTCGCTGACCAGCGAGGCGTGGGCAGGGACGCTCGACCTGATGATGACGACGCGGACGCCTCTGCCGCTGATCATGCTTGGCAAGGCGCTCGGTCTCATTGCCTACATCTCGATCCCGGCGACGTACGCCTTCTTCGTCGTGCTGCTGGTGGGCGGGCGTACGCCGTCGATCGACAGCGTGCCGCTGCTGGTGATCGCGGTGGTCCTGGCAGTCGTGGCGCTGGTGGCGACGCATTTCCTGTTCGCGCCTCTGGCATTCATCAGCGGGACGACGGCGGGCTTCATCAGCTCGCTCATGCCCCTGGGCGGCGTGATCACGGGCTTCCTCTTCCCAACAGGCCTGCTGCCTGCGCCGCTGGACGTGTTCGCGCAAGGGCTGCCGACCTCCTGGGCAATGTCGGCCATCGTGAGGTCGATCGAAGGAGGCGCGTTCGTCGACGTGCTGGCCGACTGGGGCATCGCGCTGGCGCTTTGCGCCGTCTACGCGGTGGCGACCGTGGCGCTCTTCGTCGTGGCGGAGCGCCGGGTGCGGCGGCGCGGCAATCTCGGGACGCTGTGATGCTGCGAAACTTCTACATCCAAAGCGTCTGCTCCTACAAGGCGCTGTTCAATTGGCTGAACTGGCCGGCCTTCGTCGCAGTCATCATCGTCACGCCTTCTGTTTACGTGGCGATGTTTGGCCTGATGGGTCGGTTCGCGCGGGACGAGGCGACGGCGGCCGCGTTCATCATCGGCATGACCGCGAACGGCGTGGCGCAAAACCTGTCGGGCGGCGTGATCCAGAGCCTGACGAACGAGCGTTACGGCGGCACGCTGCCCTTCCTGTTCGCCTCGCGGGGTAGCCGGCTGATGATGTTCCTGTCACGCGGCATGCTGCACGTCCCGACAGCGGCGATGAGCCTGGCTGCCTGCCTGCTTACGGCGACGCTGCTACTGGGCGCCGACCTGGGGCCGGCGAACTGGACGGCGGTACTGGCCTGCTACGCGATGATGGCGGTCTCAGGTATGTGCTTTGCGCTGTGCGGCGGCAACCTGGCGATGTCGATCAGTAGCTTCAACTTCATTTACTACGGCATGATGTCGTTTTTCTTCATCCTGACCGGCGCGATCATCCCGCGTAGCGAGCTGCCGGGCGTGCTGCGGCTTGCCGGCGAGGTCATGCCGGTGACTCACGCGCTGGAGGGGTCGCGGAAGGCCTACGAGGGGTCAGGCATCGGCAGCATTGCCGGGGACATCGGTCTCGAGGCGCTGGTGGCGCTGGGCTACGTGGTCGTCGGCTACGCCATGTTCCGAGTCATAGAGACGTTTCAGCGGCGCACCGGCGCCTACGACGAGTGACGGCAGGGAGGTATTCGATGGATGAAGCAATCCTTTGTGAGAACCTGCAGCGCACCTTTACGCAGCGGTCGCTGATGGGGGGCAAGCGCGAGACCGTGGCGCTGCGGGGCCTTAACCTCAGCGTGCCACGCGGCAGCGTTTTCGGGCTGCTGGGACCAAACGGCGCGGGCAAGACGACCACGGTGCGTATCCTCTCGACGCTGCTGACGCCGACGGGCGGGCGGGCCTGCGTCCAGGGCTTCGATGTGATGAAGCAGACGTCGCAGGTACGGCGGAGCATCGGGTTCGTCCTGGGCGGCGACCGCGGGCTCTACGGGCGGCTGACGGGCAAAGAGAACCTGGAGTACTTTGCGGCGCTGAACCACGTCGAACCACGTCTCGCTAAGCGGCGGGCGGATGAGCTGCTGGAGAAGGTGGGGCTGTTCGAGCGGCGCGACACGCTGGTGGAGCAGTACTCGCGCGGCATGAAGCAGCGCCTGCACATCGCGCGCGGGCTGCTGACGGACCCGGAGGTCGTCTTCATGGACGAGCCGACGATCGGGCTGGACCCTCAGGTGGCGCAGGAGGTGCGGTCGATCATCCCGCAGCTAGCGGCGCAGGGCAAGACGGTGCTGCTGACGACGCATTACATGTTCGAGGCAGACGTGTTGTGCGAGCGCCTGGCGCTGATCGACCACGGCGAGATCGTGGCGAGCGGCAGCCCGAGCGAGATCAAGCAGCGCGTCAGCCAGATCCGCGTCATCGAGCTGCAGCTGCGCGAGTCGCCGGCCGGCCTCGTCGATTCGATTACGGCGCTGCCGGGGGTGGTTGGGGCCAGCGCGTTGCCGGACGGCATGCTGACTCGCCTGACGGTGCAGGTACGCCCCAACGCCGACGTGCGCGACGCCGTGTTGGCGCTGATCGCGGAGGAGCAGCTCGAGAGCGTGCTGGAGCGGGAGCCGACGCTGGAGGAGGCCTACCTCAGCATCCTGGGGTGAGACGGGACGCTGAGGCGGTTATTGCGCTCGACGCCGAGGCTGGAAAGCCTCGGCTACGTCGGTGGATCCAGCGGCTCAGTTTGGCGTGCGGCCGCCGTCCTCGACGACCCAGAAGCCGAATTCGATGACGCCGCCTTCGTCGCGCAGGCCTTTTGCGCGCGGCCCGTCGAGGTAGGCGCGAGCGCTTTTTTCGTCCTGCCACTGGAAGTTCACAGTGACGTCGGTCTTGTCGGCGGCGTTGTAGAAGATGTGCGTGCCGAGACAGCCGGCGGCCTTACGGATTTCGCCGTTGGCCTCGAAGCGGGGGCGCCAGATGTCGTAGTCACGCACCTTGAAGCGTGCCAGAACGATAGCCACAAGAACCTCGTTCGCCGACTAGCTGGCGGTGCGGCCGCCGTCTTCGAGCATCCAGAAGTCGGGCGCGCCAATCATGCCCGAGTCAGCCATGGCCTTCTGCATCTCAGGGCCGCCCACGGCCTTCTGGAAGTTTTCCGCGGTGTCCCACTGCATGTTGATGAAGACGTCTCTCGGGTCCTGGGCGTTGTAGAAGATGTGCGTGCCGGTGCAACCGGCGGACTGACGCAGCGAAGCGTGCTCCTCGAAGGTCGTGCGCCATTTCGCCTGGTCTTCGACTTTGAAGTGCACCAATACGATTGCCATCCTGCTTCTCCTTTTATTTTGAAGTCGGGGGACACCCCCGAACCCTCGCAAAAGGGGCGATCGGGGCGTTTGCAGACCGCCAACGTCGGGGGACACCCCCGGGCCCCCGCTAAAGGGGCGGCCGTAGCGTTGGCAGAGGCCATGGCCGCTACTGCAGCTCCTTCGTTGCCAGCGCGGCGCCCTGGGAGAGCGTGGCGAGCTTGGCCCAGGCGATGTCGGGGAAGACGGTGCGGCCGCCGGCGAAGGTGCCGAAGCCGCAGTCGGTGCCGGCGATGACGCGTTCTTTGCCGACGACCGAGGCGTAGCGCTCGATGCGGTCGGCGACGACCTGCGGGTGCTCGATGAAGTTCGTCGTGGAGTCGATGACGCCGGGGATGAGGACCTTGTCCTCTGGGAGCTTGAGGTCGCGGAAGACCCGCCATTCGTTCTCGTGGCGGGGGTTGGCGCCCTCGAAGGAGATGCCCTCTGCCCGTGCTTTGAGGACGAGGTCGATGATGTCTTTGAGCTCGACGTCGAGCTGGTGGGGGCCTTCGTAGTTGCCCCAGCAGAGGTGGACGCGGATGCGGTCGGGCGCGATGTCCTTAGTGGCCTGGTTGAGGACCTCGATGTTGCGTTCGACGATTTTGCGGAACTCGGGCAGCGTCTTATCGGCGTGGCGGTTGTGGCGCGTCATCGCGAGGTCGGGGCAGTCGAGCTGCAGGATGAAACCGGCGTCGACGATGGCGCGGTACTCGTCCTGCATGACATCGGCGATCGCGTCGAGGTAGGCGTCTTCGCTGGGGTAATACTCGTTGGTGAGGAAGGCGGCGATGACGCCGGGCGAGGCCGAGCTCATGAAGACCTCCTCGGCGCCGCTGGCTTTGGCGGCCGCCGCGAGGTTATCGATGTCGCGCTTGACGGCGTCGAAGTCCTTCCAGGCGATGGGGCCGTTGCAGGCGGGGCGGGTCATGGTTGGCCGGGCGCGTGCCTCGGCCCAGTCGGGGAAGTCCTTGCCCTCGGCCTGGACCATTGTGGAACGGCTCTCGCCCTCGAAGCCGGCGCAGCGGTCCTTGATGTAGGTCGAGTAGCCAACCTTGCCCTCTTCGCCGTCGTTGAGGACGTCGATGCCGGCCTTGCGCTGGCGGTCGACGGTCTCGGCAACGGCGCTGCGGACGCGCTGATTGAAGGCGGCGTCATCCAGGGGCTCACGCGCGTCGAGCTTGCGGAGCATGTCGACGAGGTCGGAGGGCCGCGGCAGGCTGCCGGTGTGGGTAGTCAGGATGCGGGCTGTGCTGCGTTTCATGGGGATCTCATCATCTAGGGCGGGGCGACCGCGGGGTGCAGTGCATTCTAAGGCTGGGAGCGAGACAAAAGAAGGAGCCCTTCCGAAGAAGGGCTCCTTGCTCGCGTTGCGAAACGCTGTTGGCCTAGGCCTTGGTCTCGTCGTGCCACATCCTGTAGAGGCTGTGGAGGCCCTGCTGCACCGTCCGCGAGTCGTTCTGGAAGACGAAGAAGTTGCGGACCGAGGGCTGCGCGAGCCAGAACTCCGCGGCCCGGCCGGGCTGCGCTATGGCATAGGCGTGACCGCTGGCGACGCGCTGGAGGTCGTGGATGATCTCCAGCCGCTTCTCCGAGTCGAACTCGGCGATCGCCGCCTCGGTCAGTCGGTCGATGTCGGCGTCGGCGGCTGGGCCGCCGTCGGTACCGAGACCGATGGAACCGCTGGTGACGCCGCCCTTGGAGTAGAACCGCCAGACCCAGAGG
>DASTLN010000318.1:0-2682 GCA_035714925.1 Dehalococcoidia bacterium
TCGCGGCAGGATCAGCCCTTCGGCGGGCGTCTGCTGGCCGCGCTGCGGAATCAATTCGGCGGCCACGCTGTCAAGGAACGATGAACCAGGACCTCGACATCGTCGTCATCGGCGCCACCGGTAACCTTGCCCGCCGCAAGCTTCTGCCCGCCCTCTACGACCTCGAAACCCAGGGCCTCCTGCCCACGCGCGGCCGCATCGTCGGCACCGCGCGCAGCCCCTTCAGCCAGGAAGCGTTTCGACGTATGGCGGAGGAAGCGATCAAAGACGAAGCGCGCACCCAGTGGGACGACGAGACCTGGACCGGCCTCGCCGCCCGCTTCGATTACATCCAGCTGCCGGACGGCGACCTGACGCAGCTACGCAAGGAGCTGACGCAGGCGGAGCGTCTGATCTTCCTCGCCATCCCGCCCAGCTACTTCGGCTCCACGGCCCAGGGCCTTGCCGAACAAGGCCTCGTAGAAGGCACCCGTCTGCTCATCGAAAAGCCCTTCGGCCGCGACCTCGAGTCCGCCCGCGGTCTCGACCAGGAGCTCAGCTCTGTGCTGAACGAATCGCAGATCTTCCGCATCGACCACTACCTTGGCAAGGAAACAGTGCAGAACATCCTCGTCTTTCGCTTCGGCAACTCCGTCTTCGAGCGCATCTGGAACCGCGACGCCATCGAGCACATCGAAATCACGGTGGCGGAATCGACGGGCATGGACGGCCGCGGCTACTTCTACGAGGAGGTCGGCGCCCTGCGCGACATCGTGCAGAACCACCTGCTGCAGGTGCTCTCCCTGCTGACCATGGAGCCGCCCGCCTCGTTCGACGCCGAGGCCATCCGCGATGAGAAGGTCAAGCTACTCCAGGCCATCCAACCGCTCGATCCCGCCAATCTCGTCCGCGGCCAGTACACGAGCGGGCGTGTCGACGGGCAGCAGGTCCCTGGCTACCGCGACGAAGAGAAGGTGGACCCTCATTCCGAGATCGAGACCTTCGCCGCCGCGAAGATCGAGATCGATAACTGGCGCTGGGCCGGCGTGCCGATCTACCTGCGCACCGGCAAGCGACTCCCCTATCGCTCCACTGAGATCGAGATCGCCTTCAAGTCGGTGCCGCGCAGCTACTTCGGGGCAACCGCGGTCGACCACGTTTCGCCCAACACGCTGACGCTGTGCATTCAGCCTGAGGAGGAGATCACCTTCACTTTCCTGGCCAAGGTCCCGGGTCAGGAGATCAACGTGAAGCAGGTCTCGATGAACTTCAATTACGAGTCCGAGTTCAGCGGCGAGCCCGCCGAAGCCTACGAGCGCCTGATCCGCGACGCCATCGAGGGCGACCGCACCCTGTTCGTGCGCAGCGACAGCGTCCTGCGTGCGTGGGAGATCGTGCAGCCGGCGCTGGACAGCCCGCCGCCGCTCGGCTTCTACCCGGCCGGCTCCTGGGGCCCCTTCGAGGCAGACGAACTCGTCTCCCCGCTACGCTGGCACCTGCGCTAGGCGGGAAAGCCCGCTCCATCGCGCTGAACGCTTTTCGCCCGTCTCAAACCTGATCCCCTCTCCCTGAGGGAGAGGGTTAGGGTGAGGGGTCGCACCTCCTCCCCTTCGCCTACTGCGCCACCAACCGCCACACCCCCGTCTCAAAGCTCGTCACGTACACCTCACCCGCCGCGTCCAACCCGAAGGACGTGACGAAGCCGCCTTCTACCCGGCCGATCAGCATGATCTCGTCCGGGTCGTCCGCGTCCAGCGCCATCAGATCACCGGTGCAAAAGTCGGCGAACAGGTAGAGACCGCGCAGCGCCGGTATCGCCTCGCCGCGATAAACGACACCGCCGGTGACGGCGCAGCGTTCCGTCTCGTGATTGAAAGCGGCGACTGGGTCCGCGAAGCCATCGCAGGGGGTCCTGAGCAGGCAGTCGAAGCCCTCCTGATCGTTCCAGCCGTAGTTCTTGCCGCGCTCGAAAACGTTGACCTCCTCGCCCGAACCCGACATGACGTCGCCGCCCCAGAGCTTGCCCGTCTCGGGGTCGAAGGCGGCGCGCCAGGGATTGCGCACGCCCCAGGCCCAGACCTCCGGCGCGAACCCGTCGCGGCCAACGAACGGGTTGTCGTCCGGCACAACGTACGACTCCTCCGGCCTCGCGTTCCTCACGTCGATGCGCAGGATGGCGCCAAGCAACGTCGATGGGTCCTGGCCGTTCTCAAACGGGTCGAACGACGCGCTGCCGTCGCCCAGCGTCAGGTACAGCATGCCGTCGCGCGGACCGAATCGGATGGAGCCACCGTTCTGGTTCGAACCGGGCTGCGGCAGGTTGAGCACGACCAGCTCCGTGTCGGGGTCCGCGACGTCATCCCTGACTTCGTAACGCGCCAGGATGCTGCGCGCGGGCTCGTCGGCGTAGTAATAGGCCCAGAGGTAGCCGTTTTGCTCGAAGCCGGGATCGAGAGCGAGCGAGAGCAGGCCTTCGCCGAATTCAATCTCAACCCGCTCACTGAGATCGATTAACGGGGCCGGCTCGAAGCCGTCCGGGTCGAGCAGCAGGACGGTGCCCGGCTGCTGCGCCACAAACATGCGACCGCCCGGATACGCGCCGACCTCCAACGGCCGGTCGAACTCCCGGCCGCCGAAGGCTGGCTCGAGCGCGAACGCCAGGTCCACGCTCACGATCTCGTTGTTCTCCGTACGCCGTGATTC
>DASTLN010000319.1:0-17995 GCA_035714925.1 Dehalococcoidia bacterium
CTGGCACGACGGCTGGGGATGAAGACGGTGCAGGTACCGGTGGCCTGGAGCGCCGTCGAGGGCTCGCACATGCGGTTGCCGCGGGCGGCGGGCGAGCTGCTGAACCTGCTGCGGATCAGGTGGATGCACAGGAAAGTAACAGGTAACAAGTAACAGGCAACAAGGTGACGTTGTCGGGTTCATGCATTGTGAGCCGACCTTGGGGCTGGTTCCTGGTTCCTTGTCGCTTGTTGCTCGTTTATACTTGCGCCTTCAAATGTGGAAATAGATAGTGGGATCATGACGCCGAAGGTATTCATAGACGGAGCAGCGGGGACGACAGGGCTGCAGATCGCGCAGCGGTTGGGCGAGCGCGAGGACATCGAGTTGCTGCACCTGGACGACGCCGAGCGCAAGGACGCCGCGCGGCGCGCCGAGCTTCTGAACGCCGCTGACGTTTCGATCCTTTGCTTGCCGGACGATGCGGCTCGAGAGGCGGTTGCGATGGTCAAGGGCGCGGCGCGGATCATCGACGCATCGACGGCGCACCGCACGGCGCCGGGCTGGACCTACGGCTTCCCGGAGTACGAGGCGACGCGGCCGGCGGAGATCGCGAAGGCGGCGCGGGTCTCGAACCCGGGTTGCTACGCCCTGGGCGCCGTGTCGATGCTGCACCCGTTGGTGATCAACGAGCTGCTGCCGGCGGGACACGCCGTGACGATCAACGCCATCTCGGGGTACTCGGGCGGCGGGCGGAAGTTGATCGCTGCATTTGAAGACGATAGCTCAGCGGATGCCACGGACAGCGAGTTCTACCTTTACGGACTGGACCTGGAGCACAAGCACGTGCCGGAGATCCAGGAACACGGGTCGCTGACCCGGCGGCCGCTGTTCGTGCCGAGTGTGGGCCGCTTCGCGCAGGGGATGATCGTTTCGCTGCCGCTGCAGCTGTGGTCGCTGCCCGGCGCGCCGAAGGTCAAGGACATCCACGAGGCGCTCTCCGAGCATTACGCCGGCAAAGACGCCGACCAGGGCGTGCACGTGGCCTCGATGGAGGAGTCGGCGGAAGAGCATGCCGTCGCAAGACACCTCTCGGGGATGCCGCAGGTCGACGCCGAGGCACTGACGGGCAGCGATAAGCTGACGATTCACGTCTTCGGCAACGAGGAGCGGCAGCAGGCTGTGGTCTGCGCGGTGCTCGACAACCTCGGCAAAGGCGCAGCCGGGCAGGCGGTGCAGAACCTTGAGCTGATGTTGGGGCTGTCCCATGACGTTTAGGGTTGCCTACTTCTACAGGCATGGCGCACGCGCACGTATGGCGCGGCTGGTCGCCGTCTAACACCTAACCACCGATCCATAGCTATCAGCTATCGAGACGAGCCATCACTGGCGGCGTTGCGTCCGGATTGCTACAGGCCTCCGGGACGCTTAGATTCTTCGCTGTCGCCCAGAGCGACAGGCTTGTCTCGCCGAGGAGCATGAAGACATGACAATTGCAGAGATACCGGACGGGCACGTGACGACGCCGAAGGGCTTCCTGGCCGGTGCGGTCTGCGCCGGCATGTACGCCAGCGGACCGAAGGCGGGCGGCCTGGACCTCGGCATCCTGTTCTCGGAGCGCGAAAGCGTTTCGGCCGGGTTACTAACGACGAATACGGTGCGTTCGGCACCGGTTTACGTGAATGAGAAGCGGTTTCCGGCGGGCCGCATCCGCGGTGTGATCACGAACTCGGGTAACGCCAACGCGCCGTTCGGCGACGCCGGGATCACGGAGGCGGAGGCGATGGCAGCGCTGGCGGCGCGCAAGCTCGGTGTCGCGGATGAGGAGTTCGCCGTGTGCTCGACCGGGGTTACCGGCGTGCTTCTGCCGTTGGAGAAGATCGAAGCGGGTGTGCCACGAATCGAGCTGAGCGCGGACGGCGGGCAAGACTTCGCGCGGGCGATCATGACGACGGATACGGTCTCGAAGGAAGTCGCGGTGGCGGTGAAGGACGGCGACCGCGTGCTGTACACGCTGGGCGGCTGCTGCAAGGGCTCCGGGATGATCCACCCCAACATGGCGACGATGCTGGCTTACGTGACGACAGACGCCGCTGTGGAGCATTCCTTGCTCGATGCGCTGGTCAAAGAGACGGCTAACGCGACGTTCAACATGGTTACGGTCGACGGCGACACGAGCTGCTCTGACACACTGCTGGTCATGGCCAACGGCGCGGCGGGTGGTGAAACGATCCGGTCCGGCACGCCGGAAGCGGGGCAGTTCGGCGAGGCGCTGCTGGCGCTTTGCACAGAGTTGGCGCGCAAGCTGGCAGCCGACGGTGAGGGCGCTTCTCACCTGATTACGGTGGAGGTCGGCGGCGCCGCATCGCTGGCCGAGGCGCGCAATGTGGCGCATACGGTGGCGCTGTCCTCGTTGGTGAAGACGGCGGTTGCGGGAAACGATCCGAACTGGGGGCGCATCCTGGTCGCGGCCGGGCGCAGCGGCTCGCCGGTGATGGCGGGCAAGACGAGCGTGACGCTGCAGGGCGTGCCGCTGTTCGACCGCGGCGTGGTGTTGGACTTCGACGAAGAGGACGTCCACGAGAAGATGAAGCGGACCGAGGTGGTCATCGGCATCGAGCTGGGTGCAGGCGATGCGAGCGCAACGGCGTGGGGCTGTGACCTGACGATCGACTACGTGCACATCAACGCCGACTACCGGACGTAAGCCACTGCGTAGCGGCGGGAGGCTGCCGCGTGAGATTCAAGGAGCATTGGCAAGCTCCTCAGCGACATATAAACGGGCGTTCGATGTGGCGTCGATAGGTTGCCTGCCGTTTCGTAGCAACCATTAGGGGATCAAGCGCGGCCGGCTGATTGTCAAAGGCTGGTGGCAGGACGAAATCGCCGTTTTACACACCGTTTGCTAGTTTGCTGCAATCACTAGACAATTACGACTAATGGATGAAGTCATCGTCGTGAAGGTTGGCGGCAGCACGCTGGGCCAGAATGGAACCTTGAAAGATGGGGGACACCCCCAAGCCCCCGCTGAAGGGGCACGCGGTGCGCAGCTATGACTCCTATCGTGGTCAAGATTGGCGGCAGCACGCTGGGCCGGAATGACACTAGCCTCGAAGACATTGCGGCGCTGAAGCAGGCCGGGCACACGCTGGTCGTGGTGCACGGTGGTGGCAGCGCGGCGACGGAGTGGCTAAAGACGCATGGAGTCGAGAGCGAGTTCATCGATGGGTTGCGAGTGACGGGGGCAGATGCGATCGACGTGGTCGTCGCAGTGTTCGCGGGGCTGGTCAACAAGCAGCTCGTGGCGTCGTTGAACGCGTTGGGCGCGCGGGCCGTGGGTTTGAGCGGTGTCGACGGTGGCCTGCTGCCGACGCAGCAGGCGGACACGAGGCTGGGTTTTGTGGGTGAGGTGACGCAGGTGAACCGCGAGCCACTGGACACGCTGCTGATGGCGGGGTACATGCCGGTGATCTCGTCCGTAGGTTTCTGGGCCAATGAGCCGACGAAGCTGATGAACGTCAACGCAGATACTGTGGCAGGCGAAATCGCCGCGGCGATGGGCGCCGGCGACCTGATCTTCCTGACCGACGTGGCGCAAGTGCGCGACGCTTCAGGCGATGGCCTCACGGAGCTGAAGGCGCTGGAAATAGAGACGCTGATTGAGACGAAGGCGGCGACCGGCGGAATGATCCCGAAGCTGCGCGCAGGGGCGCGGGCCTGTCAAGCCGGTACGCGCTGCCATATCGTGGACGGGCGCGAGGCGCACGCGCTGCGTGCAGTGCTTGAGGGCGCGATGGCGGGTACCAGGGTGACGGCCTAACGTGACGTTCCAGTTCCCGCCGCGACGGGACGACGAAGGGGACCTGGGGCCGCCGCCGCCGCCGTTCCGCATCGGTGGCAGAGGGCGGGGTGGCGGGCAGCAGCGCATCGACTTCCGCTCCTTCGGCAACTACAACCGCTGGATCATCATCGGCGTCGTCCTGATCCTGGCCTATATCATCCTGAACACGCTGAAGAGCATCTACGTCGATTGGCTGTGGTTCGACGGCATCGGTTACCGCACCGTCTATTCCAAGGTAATCGGGACGCAGGCATGGCTCTTCCTGGGCGGTGCAGGCCTCTTCCTCGTGTACTTCGCCGGCAATGCGTACTACGCCGCGAGGCCGATCTTGCGGACGCCGGCGCTTGGCCTGGATGAGACCGAGGCGGCGGGGTTGAGACGAGTCTATCTACTGGCGTTGATCGCCGGCTCCGTCTTCCTGGCACTGATCTTCGGCACCATCGCCGCGACGCATTGGGACATCATCCTCGTCTACCTGAACGGGCAGTCGTTTGGCATCGAGGATCCGCAGTTCGGTCGCGACATCGGCTTCTACGTCTTCGACCTGCCGGCGCTGCGCTTCATCTACGGCTGGCTGATGGGCGTCGCCGTGATCACGACGCTGACGGTGGCGGGATTGTACCTGTTCCGCTTCCTCATGCTGGGCGACGGCACGGAATCGCGGCAGAGCCGGGTGCATTTGTCGCTGCTGCTGCTGGTCATCGTGGCGCTGTTCGTGGGGCGCTACTGGCTGGACCGCTTCGACTTGAATTTCTCCGACGCGGGAGCGGTCTTCGGCGCGACCTATACGGACGTTCACGCGCGCCTGCCGTTCATCTACGTCAGCATGGCGCTGGCGGCCGCGACGGGCGTGGCGCTGCTGGCCACGACATTCGGGCGCAGCGTGATGGTACCGATCGGGACGGCGGTCGCCTGGGCTTTCGTAGCGACGGTGGGTGGCGGATTGTACCCGGCCAGCGTGCAACGCTTTACGGTCCAGCCGAACGAACTGGATCGCGAGCGTCAATACATCGTGCGCAACATCGAAGCGACGCGCGAAGCCTTCGGGCTTAGCGAGATCGAAGAACGGCCGTACCCGGCGGAGGCGGAGGTCTCCAGAAGCGAACTCGACGCGAATCAAGGGACGGTGAACAACATTCGGTTGCTGGATGTACGCCCGCTGCTCGATACGTATGGCCAGATTCAGACGTTCAGGCCCCTGTATGAATTTCTCGATGTCGACGTCGACCGGTACGAGATAGACGGCGTGAACCGCCAGGTGATGATCGCGGCTCGCGAGCTTTCGTCGGACCGGCTGCCTGCCGACGCGCGGAGCTGGGTTAACCAGCGATTGCAGTTCACACACGGTTACGGTGTCGTCATGTCACCGGTGAACGAGGTGGTGCAGGAGGGCCTGCCAACCTTCTTTCTGCAGGACATCCCGGTGCGGGGCAAGCTGGAAGTAACGCGGCCCGAGATCTACTACGGCGAGCAGCCTGACCACTACGTCATCGTCAAAACTACGGCGGAGGAGTTCGACTACCAGACCGGTGAGACGATCGCCCAGACCGTGTTCGAAGGCGATGGCGGCGCGTCGCTGGGCTCGATCATCAACCGACTAGCATTCGCCTGGGAGTTCGGCGACCTTAATATGCTGATTTCGAGCAGCCTGAAGTCGGACAGCAGGGTGCTGTTCCGGCGCAATATCCAGCAGCGCGTAGAGGCTATCGCGCCGTTCCTCGATCTAGACGAGGACCCGTATCTGGTGCTTGCTGACGGGCGGCTGTTCTGGATCCAGGACGCCTACACGACCACAGACCGCTACCCATACTCGCAGCCGGCGCCGGCCGGTTACAACTACATCCGTAACAGCGTCAAAGTCGTAATCGACGCCTACGACGGGGAGACGATGTTCTACCTGGTGGACGATGACGACCCGATCATCAGGACGTACGAGAAGATATTCCCGGAGCTGTTCACGCCGCTGGACGAGATGCCTGAATCGCTCCGGGTTCATCTGCGTTACCCTGAGGACCTGTTCCTGGCGCAACTCAACAACTATCGGATCTACCACATCACCGACCCGGTGGCTCGCTACAACCAGGAAGACGTCTGGAACATTCCAACGGAGCTGTTTGGCGAAAGCAGCTCGCCGATCCCGGTGGAGCCGTACTACGTGATCATGAAGTTGCCGGGCGAGGCGGATGAAGAGTTCGTGCTGATCATGCCGCTGACACCGGCACGCCGCCAGAACACGATTGCCTGGGTCGCCGCTCGCTCCGACGGCGATGACTACGGAAAGCTCGTGACGTTCCGCTTCCCCACGGACTCGCTGGTATTCGGGCCGCAGCAAATCGAGTCGCGCATTGACCAGGACCCCGGCATCTCGTCGCAGATCAGTCTGTGGAACCAGTCCGGCTCCAGGGTGATCCGCGGCAACTTGCTGATGATCCCGATCGGCAACGGCAACATGTTCGTCGAGCCGATCTACCTGCAGGCCGAGACCAGCCAGCTGCCGGAGCTGAAACGCGTCGTGGTGGTGAACGGCAACCGTATCGCGATGGAGCCGACGCTGGAGGAGAGCATCGCGGTCGTCTTCGGGGAGAGGGCGTCGAGCTTGCCGACCGGAGGCAGCTCGTCGACGCAGCCGACACCGACGAGTGAAATCGCGACGCCGACGCCGACTCAGACCAACGGCACGCCGCCGACCACGACTCCGACTCCGCTGCCGCTTTCGGACGACGTCGCTGAGCTGGCGCGCCAGGCGGAGGACGCCTTCGAACGGGCGCAGGCGGCGCTGCAAAATGGCGACTTCGCCACGTACGGTGAAGAGATCGCCCAGGCTGAGGCGCTGATTGCGCAGATCGTGGCCCTGACCGGAACCCCGTAGCCCGCAACGTACTTGACGAGCACAACCGATGGCGGCGCTCCGGGCGACGGCCCAGTTGCCGGCGGCGCCGCGGCGTCCGGGCGCGGAGGGCCAGGCTCCACGTTTTACGCCATGGGATCGCCGGCGTTTCGGGTGCTATGGCTCAACGCTTCGCTGATGCTGACGGCGCTGCACCTGGGCTTTACGACGCACAACGTCGTGGCGTACGACCTGACGGGTAACAACAGCTCCGTAGGCGTCATTTCCTTCGGAATCGGCTCAGCCATCCTGGTGTCGACGCCGTTTGCGGGCGCGGTGGCGGACCGGATGTCGAAGCGGCTGCTGCTGCTGCTGACGCAGTCGCTGATCCTGATCATGGCGCTAATGCTGGCGACGCTGCTTCTGACCGATTCGCTGACGCTGGGCCTGATGGTGCCCGCGGTCGTGATGTTCGGCACGGGCGTTGCGTTCTTCTGGCCGGCGATCACGGCCTGTATGGGAGTGACCGTGGAGCCCGCCCGCCAGGCCAACGGGGCCGCGTTGTTCCAGATCGCGCTAAACCTGACGCGGTCGTTCGCGCCATTCGTTGGGGCGGGGTTGGTCGCGTGGCAGGTGACGGGGTTCGCGGGGGCGTATCTGGCCGTCGCGCTGGTAATGATTGGGACGCTGACGACGATTGCCTTCGTGCCGACCGCCCGATACCGGGGATACCTGGAAGATGGGGGACACCCCCATTCCCCGGCTGACGGGCCACAGGCTGCGCCGGTCGCCGGCGAACTCGGCGCCGCCGCAAGTCCCCGGGCCGGGATGCTGGACGACATGCGCTTGGGGTTGCGGCACGTATTCGAGACGCGGCGGCTGCTTGAGGCGCTTGTCTCGTTCATCGTCGTGATCCTGCTGGGGTTCTCGATCATGGTGGTGCTGCCGGCGTTCGCCAAGGACGTGTTGGGCGCGGGCAACGCCGGTTTCGGGGTCATGTTCGGGACACACGCGTTGGGTGGACTGGTGGCGGGGTTGTTCGTTGCGGCCAAGACCAGCTCTCCGGACCTGAAGAAGTACCTGTTCGTGAGCAGCGTGACGATGGGGCTGAGCATCTCCGTCATGGCGCTGATGCCGAGCTTCCTTCTGGGTGTTGTCGCGATCTTCTTCGTGGGGGCCGCCGTAGGGGCGTTTCAGACGCTAATCATGGCCTCGATCCTGCGGGCGACGCGGCCGGAGTACTTCGGGCGCGTGATCGCGCTGACCAACCTGGGCTGGGCGATGAACAACCTGGTGGGCCTGGTGCTGGGCGTTATCGCGGACCTGAGCAGTGAGCGCGCTGCGTTGTTCGGCGTCGGCATCATGCTGGCGGTTGTGGCGGTCGGGCTGGCGATGTGGGCGAAGGCGCCGGATACGCCGGTGCTACCGGCGACGGCGCGTTAGTAGACGCCGGCGCGCTCAAGCGAGCGCAGCCGTTCCTGCTCAGGGTTCGAGGCGTCGGCGGTGGGCCAGAGTTGCTTCGCCTGGGAGAGACTTCCGCGGGCGTCGGTGGCTTCTCCCACTGCCTGCCGTACTTCGGCGAGGCGGAGGAGGTCTCGGGCGGAGGCGCGGCGGGAGAGGCGCTGGCGCAGCATGGTCTCCGCCTTGTCGTACCGGCTGCCGCGGAGGTAGGCGCCCAGCAACGTGTCCTCGAAGACTTCACGCTGGGCGTGGCTGCCGCCGATGCGTACGAGGTCATCGGCAATCGGCTCGATCTGCCTTATCGCTTCGTCGTAATCGCCGTGGGCGAAGGCGGCGATGCCGAGGACGAGTGGGCGAACGACGCTAGCGGCGATGGGATGGCCTTTCTCGCCGATGTCGCGCAGCTTGTTCGCCAGAGCGGCGATCGTCGCGTCGTCGCTGCGGGCGGCGGCCCAAAGCGCGGCGTGGGCGGCGAAGAAGGTGGCGGCCGGGGACGCGGCAGAGGGCTCGGCCAGCGGCGTCATCGCCTCCCAGTCAAGGTCCTCTGTGGCGCATCCGTAGAGCTGCAGGCGCCAGAGGAAAGATGACATGTCGGCGAGCTTTATTGGCGTGCCGGTAGCGGGCGCGATGTCTTCGTTGTAGATCTGCATCGCGCGTGCGTAATGGCCTTGCGAGAGCTCGAAGAGCGCCAGGTGCCAGGAGAGGTGGCAGTGCAGGCCGGCGCGGCGCTCGTAGTCCTGCAGCCAGGTGCCGAGCCAGTCGCTGCCGCCGGCATGGCGGTTGTTTTCGTAGTGGACGTGGGAGACGACGTGGGCGCCGATGGCATTGCGGGGGTAGAGCTCCAGGGAGCGAGTGACGTTGCGCTCGGCCTCGTCGTAGCGGGCGTGCTCTTCGAGCAGGAAGGAGAAGCCGCCCAGGAAAGCCCAGTCGTCTGAGAGCCGGGACTCGAGCTTCTCGAGCTGGCCCAGGGCGCGTTCGCGGGCTTCGGGCTGGCCGCTGAAGAAGAGCGTCTGGGTGTAGCGATTGGCGACCAGGTAGTCGCGCGGGAAGCCGCGGAGGTGCTCTTCCAGCAGGGGCAATGCCTCGATGGGCCCGCCGCGTCCGACGAAGCCGGGACGCGCTACCGCGTTGATCAAGGACTGTTCGCGCTCAGAAGTGCCTGCCATGAGGTCACGGGCGCGGTCGAGCTCGACCTTTGACCCGGGGGCGTCCATACGCAGCTGCAGCTGCATGCCGAGCGCGACATGCGCCATCGCGAAGCCATCGTCGGCTTCAATGGCGGCCTGGAAGCGATCTGCCGGGTCCGGGTTGTTCGAGAGCATGAGGTCGACGCCCCCGATGAAGGCGCCCGCGGCTGTCTGGGAGGTCGTGCTCAGGGGGAGTCCGTAGCGGTCGTGGAACATGGCGACCTCCGCGCTTGGTTTGTGTCTGCGTCGAGTCTAGCGGAATCGACGCTGTGGCGGGCGCAAAGAGAGAGGCCGGGCGCTTGGAGCCCGGCCTCTCGAACCACTGGGACGTGGCCTTGAAGATCGCCACCGCCTAGCGGCTGGCGTAGTCGGCGTCTGCCATGGTGCCGAACTGGGGTTCGGCGCTGGTGCCCTCGCCGGGCTGGCCGAGGCCGAGGAAGTCGCTTGTGTCGAGGGAAGTGGCCACGGAGGCAACTTCCTGCTGAGCGAGCAGCGATTCGGCAGCGAAGACGGCGTCCGCGGCCGTGGCGAAGGACTGGCCGACCGCGGGCTGGCCGATGCCCAGGGACTGGTCTCGAGCGTCGATGGCGGCGTCAGGGACCGAGGCGCGCTGGACGTAAGCGAGACCGACCGACGCGTAGACAGCGTCGGCGGCGGTGCCGAAGGACTGACCGACCGACGGCTGGCCGAGACCCAGGTGCGAGCCATTGTTGACGTCGACCGAGGCCGTCTGCGGACGGATGCTCTGGGCGGCGTAGACCGCGTCGGCGGCGGTGCCGAACTGCGAGGGTGCGCGGATGCCCTGAGAGGCGAAGACAGCGTCAGCGGCGGTGCTGAACTGAGGCGCTGTGCGCTCGACGCGCGGGGTGACCGCTGAGGGGCTCTTGCCGATGCTGTCCTCCTTGAGGAGGTTACTGCCGCCGATGACGGCTGCGGTGGCCAGTGCCAGCGCCGCGGCCAGCGAGGCGATGCGGATGTTGTTGTGCTTGCTGTCGTTGGTGTTGCGGTAGAACATTTTCTTTCTCCTTGCTTTTGGTAAGTCCCAGTGGAACTGTCTGAAGGCAGTGTCGTTTCGCAAGGAGGCGCTTCCATCCACCGGTTCAGCGATTCTTCAGGAGGCAAAATCGGGCCCGAAAAGGGCCCGAGTAGTTGAGGTCAACTAGCGCCAGATTCAGGCGAGTCGGCCGGAGGCAATAGTTGAGGTGCGCTTAGGCGTAAGGACGTTTAGACGAGGCCGTGCGCCTTGGCGTAGAGGGCGGCCTCCGTGCGGTTGCCCAGGTTGGTCTTGATCAGGATGCTGGAGACGTGGTTCTGTACCGTGTTGCGCGTGATGAAGAGCTCCTTCGCGATCTCTGGGTTGCTCTTTCCTATAGCGATGAGGCGCAGGACTTCTAGCTCGCGTTCTGAAAGGCCTTCGATTGAGTCAGGGCTAACGCTGGTTGCTTGCTGAGACTGAGCAGGCAAGTCTCTCACGAACTCCTCGACGAGACGGATCGCCAACGAGGGTTGCGATCCGTCTGAGTAAAACGCTTCCCCCATGCCTTCAACAGTGACGAGTTGGGCCCTGGGTATGGCTGCAGCGATCTGGCGGGCCGACACGGCCATGTTGTATTCCTCGGCGACGCCTGGAGGACGTTCGCTGATGATCAGCGTAGGCGCCTGGACGCGAGTAAGCCAGGGCCGCGCATCGTCAGTCATACCAGCGCGGAGCATTCTGACGTAGTCGGTCTGAGTGACCGCCGCCTTCACCTGGTCGACAGTGGATCCTGTTCGTGCACGGACCAGGACATAGCTCAACGATTGTATGAAAAGAAAGGTCTCCCATTCCATGGTCGCTAGCGATTCAAAGGAATGGGCATTGTTTGGTTCGGGACCCATGGGCGGATCGGGATTGAACAAGATGAGAGCCCGGATCATGCCTGGATGCAGGGCGGCATACCTCACAGCTGCGCGCCAGAATCCGTACGAAGCCATGGCCACGAAATGGTCTGGAGCTACTGCACGCACGACCGTATCCATATCTGGCAAGTAGCGCTCGATAGTGTGGTCTTCGGGCAAGCCGCGTGAGGACATGCCTAGCCCTCGAGCGTCGAAGTGGATGAGCATGAAGCGTGCTGCCAGTGGCTCGAGCCAGAATTCTCGATAGACGCCATCCCAGAGCTGCTGCTGGTGATTGAAGGGGTGAGGCCACAGAACGAAAGGCGGCCCGCTACCAGCCATCGTATAGGCAATGTCGTAGCCGTTGCTCGTTTTGGCGTAATGGACAGGCGGTGCGTTCATCGTAGGCGCGATTATACGCGGGCTCAGACGAGGCCGTGCTCTTTGGCGTAGACGGCGGCTTCGGTGCGGTTGTTGAGGTTCGTCTTGATCAGGATGCTGGAGACGTGGTTCTGGACGGTGTTGCGGGTGATAAAGAGCGCCTTCGCGATTTCGGGGTTGGACTTGCCCTGCGCGAGGAGGCGGAGGACGTCGAGCTCGCGTTGGGAGAGGATGCTCTTGCCTGATTCCGTCTCGCGTAGGTCCATCCGGCTTGCCGCTGGCGGCTCGCTGAGAAACCCGCGCATCTCGGCAACGAAGACCTGCCATGCGGGTTCGTCTGACTGCAGTGCATGGTTCGAGCTATCCAATGGCACAAGACGGGCCTTTGGGATGAGCGCCGCAAACGTCCTGGCCTGGTCGTAGGAAGTGAGTTGGTCATCCACTGCGTGTAGGACGAGAGTCGGCACCGTCACCTGAGGGAGCTTGTCGACGACGTCAACATTGCCAATTGCCGTAAGTATCCTGGCGGCGACGGAGCCCGATGTGGATTTCCGGCACAGATCGCTCAAAGCCTGCCTTCGCTCGGCTGTGGCGTCGGGCAACGCTATCGACGCGAACAGGTCCCGAAAGGTTGACCTCTCTTGATCCCAACCCTCGCGAGCCAGCGTGATCAATGCGTCGTGTCGAGCAACTTCGTCAGGTACGCTGCTCTTCGCCGGGCCCAGCGCCATTGCCCCACAGAGCACCAGGTGCGTGACGCGGTCCGGGTGACGGACGGCGTATTCAACCGCCACGGGGCCTCCTTGAGACACACCGATCAGCGGGAATCGTTGGAGGCCTGCCGCTTCCACGACTGCGTCAAGGTCCTGCACCCACGCTTCTAAGGAAATTTCTCCCTCACCGCCATCGGAGAGGCCGCAGCCACGCTGGTCATAGCGGATCAACTGATGGGTCTGCGCAAGCTCCTCGACCCAATGGCGCCATACCAACGACTCCAGCTCATACTCGACACCAAACCAGTTCGGCGGTTTGACCAGTGGCGAACCTCTGCCCATGGTCGCGTAGGCGAGCCGCGTACCGTCGGCGGATATGCAGTACCGAATCTCCTGATGTAATTCAGTCATAGCGCCGACCTCAGTTCACTCGGCGTGCAGGCCGATTCTGCGGGACGCCGAGAGGTCTTCGCGCCATTCTAGCGCTCAGGCGAGGCCGTGGTCTCTGGCGTAGACGGCGGCCTGGGCGCGGTTGCTGAGGTTCGTCTTGATCAGGATGCTGGAGACGTGGTTCTGGACCGTGTTGCGGGTGATGAAGAGCTCCTTCGCGATTTCGGGGTTGGACTTGCCCTGCGCGAGGAGGCGGAGGACTTCGAGCTCGCGATCTGAGAGAGATTCCGAAGACTCGCTCCGGCTTGCTTCCGCCTGCCGCGGAAGGCTGGCGATGAACTGATCGATTGCGGCGAGCCCCTGGGTAGCGTTGCCGAAGAGGTTCCAGGTGTCGAGCAAGGAGAACTGTGCGCCCGGTATCATCGCCGCCAGCTTCATTGACTCCTCGGGCTTCAACATGTAGTGCTCGCGTTGGTGCAAGACCAGGGTTGGGATGTGGAGGGCGGTTAGCTCCTGGGTTAGGTCGGATTCCCAGAAGATGCGATGGGCCTGCCAAAACTCCATTGTGGAGCAGCTCTTGTAGTCCTCTACCAGCCTCTCTTCTTCCTCCTGCGAGAGGCCGCGCGAATTCATGGACGCAAGTGAGCGGACCAGGTGCTCCCACTGGTTGGCCGAGGTCACAACGGGAGCATCCCAGGCCGAGTTGGCCGCGGAGCAGGTGTGCAGCAACAAGGCGTCGACGCGGCCACGGTGAGATAACGCGTAGCGCAAGGCGATGTGGGTGCGGGGTCCGAAGGCCCAAAGGGCGACGCGCTCCAACTCCAGAGAATCGATGACGGTTTCAAGGTCGCGTACGTACGTGTCGATCGATAGGTCGGGCGGTAGGGAGCGCGTGGACAGTCCTTCGCCGCGCAGGTCGTATTGAATGAGACGGAAGCGGTTCGTGAGTCCCGACATCCAGTCGGGGTAGAAACGCCAGACGAGCTGAGCGTTGCTGAATCCCGGCGGCACGAACACGAGCGTCCTGCCCGACCCGCTCACGCAGTAAGCGAGGCTGGCGCCATCGCTGGTTGGGACGTACTGAATAGGCGGCGCATCCATCGTTGACGCGATTATACGCGGCCTCTAGATGAGGCCGTGCTCCTTGGCGTAGACGGCGGCCTGGACGCGGTTCGCGACGTCGATCCTGGTGTAGACGTCGGCGACGTGGCGCTCAACGGTGCGTTCGCTGACCACGAGCGCTCCCGCGATCTCGCGGTTGGTTCTGCCTTCGCCGATGAGACGCAGAACTTCCGCTTGGCGGCGCGAGAGGGCTGCCGTTGACAGGCTGGCGGCGGACGCCGCCTCCTGTGGGCTGGGCAAGTCCGCGAGGAAGGCCTCGATTGCTCTAGAGGCCTGGTCGGCGTTACCGAAGATGTCATAGCCGTCGAGCATTGCTAACGTGGCGCCCTGAATGCGGGAGGCGAATTCTGTCGCCGCCTCAGGCTGAATGAACGGGAACTCGCGCGCGTGCAGGACGAGCGTCGGGACACGGAGCTGTGGCAAGAGATCCGAAATATCCGAGTGACGCCACGTGTCCCAGGTGATGCGGTAATCGGCAGGCGTCGCGGTCTGCTTGAGCATCGCGGTGCCGCTGCGAACGTCCTCGGGCGATAGCCCAGGAAGCAGTTGGGTTTGAAGGAAGAACTCCCAGTTTTCGCTTGGCAGCAAGTCGAAAAGCCCGGAAGGCAGCGTCTGCATGGAGACCTGGGAGGTAATGAGCACCAGGGCGGCGACGCGTTCGGGATGTCGCACGGTGTAGCGCACCGCTAGGTGGCCGGCACGAGCGCAGGCGACGAAGACGAAGGTCGCATCGTCGATCTGGGATGCCACCGCCTCCGTGTCGAGATTGAACTTGTCGAGGGTCAGGCCGGACGAAAGTCCGCGCGACGACAGCCCCTGTCCCCGATTGTCGAAGGTTACGACACGGAAGCGCTCCGCAAGCTTGCAGAGGATTGCATTGCGCCTAGAAATCACCAGGTCGTTCTGCCAGTTGAGCTGAACGTGGCTGTGGATGAAGGGAGGCACGAGGAGTACCTGCCCGGCGCCGGTCACGCCGTAGGCGATGCTGACGCCGTCACTGCTGGTGACGAACTGAATAGGCGGCGCATCCATCGTAGGCGCGATTATACGCGGGCTCAGACGATGCCGTGCTCTTTGGCGTAGACGGCGGCCTGGGCGCGGTTATCGACGCCGATCTTGGCGTAGGCGTCGGCGACGTGCCGCTCAACCGTACGTTCACTCAGCACCAGCGTCTCCGCAACTTCGCGATTGGTGAGTCCGCGTGCAATCAGCCGCAGTACCTCGGCCTGGCGAGGTGAGAGTGCGGCTGGGAGCGCCGTTGCGGGCCGGGCGGGGCCGGCTGTCGCCAGGAAATCCTCGATCGCGACCACGCCGGGAGGAGTCCCGTCCGTCGGCGAGTAGAGCATGTTGCCGTAATCATCGACCACGGCCAGACTCGCCCCGGGAATGGCGGCCGTTATCTCCGGCACCGTCGTATCGTTCCAGGGGCCGCGCTGACTGATGATGAGTGTCGGCACGTTGATCTGCGACAACCACTGCCGCAGGTCACAGGACCGCGTGGCCTCGACCATCTTCAGGTAATCGTCCCGCTCAACGCACTCCTTCATGTGATCTCGTAGAGCTAGGCGGCCGGACGTGTCGAGAGGCGCGGCGCTGAAGGCGCTACCGGCCATGATCAAGAAGGAATCCCAGTTGTCTCCACTACGTCCGTTCCAGGGTTCCGGCGGCCTTGGCGGCAGGCTCCCATCCGGGTTCAGCAGGATCAGCGCCTCTACGCGGTGGGGGTTCGTCGCCGCGTAGGCCACCGCGGCACGCCAGAAGGACACGCTGCCGAAGAGCAGGAAGCGGTCAAGCCTCAGCGCCCCGACGACGCAATCGATGTCGTGCAGGTAATCCTCCATGCGATGGGACGGTGGCAGGCCGCGCGTGGAGAGACCTTGACCGCGGGCATCGAAGTGCACCACGCGGAACTTCTGTGCGAGGTTAACGCCCGTCTCGCAAAGGCCGGGCGCGGTCCAGGAGAGACGAGCATGGCTGAATGGGTAGGGCATGGTGAGGAGCGTCCGTCCAGTGCCCGCAGTGCTGTATGCGATGTCGTAGCCGTCGCTGGTGCGGGCGTACTGGATAGGCGGCGCGTCCATCGTAGGCGTGATTATACGCGGGCTCAGACGAGGCCGTGTTCTTTGGCGTAGACGGCGGCCTGGGCGCGGTTGGCGGCGTCGATCTTGGCGTAGACATCGGCGACGTGGCGCTCGACGGTGCGTTCACTGAGCACGAGCGCTCCGGCGATCTCGCGGTTGGTCCTGCCTTCGCCGATGAGACGCAGGACTTCGGCCTGCCGGGCGGAGAGGCTGCCAGGCGAGGTGCTTGGCGCGGCAGGCTGCGGCTCTGCTGGCGGGAGGCTCGCCAGAAAGTCGTCGATCGCTTTGAAGCCGCTCTCGAGTTCGGGTACCCGTAGGTTTCCCTCCATGACAACCAGGCGGGCATTAGCCAGCTGAGCAAACCTCGTGGACGTCTCGAGCGGCAGGAACGTCTCGTCACTGGTGGGATGGATCACCAGCGTCGGCGTTGTCATCATGGGCAGGAGGTCTTCGATGCGAGAGTCCCACATCGCCCGCCAGCCCACCTCCCAGTCATCGATCGTCATGGATTGCCTGTGCATGTCGTAACAGATCTGCGCCTGATCAGGCGGCAAGGACCTCGCGACAAAGTTGTAGAGGAACAGATCCCAGTCCTGCCGTGCCAGAGCAAGGATCGCGCTGGTACTGCTGCCCGTCCCGTAGGTGAGCCAACCGCCCAGGAAGATCAACGCGGCGAGGCGCGCGGGGTGCTTGAGCGCATATTTCGCAGCGATGTGACAAGCGCCGCCGGCCATCAGGATGAAGCGCTCGAGCTTCAGATGATCGGCAACGATTTCAAGGTCACGTACGTAGTCATCGACTGAGTGGCTCTTTGGCAGGCCACGCGTCGAGAGACCTTGACCTCGCGAATCATAACGAATCAGCTGGAACCGCTCTGAGAGCCGCTCACACCACGCCCGGGTGTCGTCTAGACGCCACTCGAGCTGGAGGTGGCTAAGCGGTCCCCCCAGGAAGACGAAGGGCTGGCCGGCGCCGATGAGGGAGTGGGCAATGCTGTAGCCGTCGTTGGTCTTGACGTACTGGACAGGTGGCGCGTCCATCGTGAACGTGATTATAGACGCTTGGAGGATACGCGGCGGCCACGTGCTACAATCGGCTCCCCGTGTGGGAAATCAAGTTGCGGTGTAGCTGCGGGATTGCGAATCCCGCAGTGATTGTTTTAGTAAGGAGTCATCCCCATGCCCGACTGGAAGGAAATCGAAAGCCGCGTGTTCATGACCACCGGCCGTCGTATGCCGGTCGTGCTTGAGCGCGGTGAGGGCTCGCGTGTCTGGGACGACGCCGGGAAGCAGTACTTGGACTTCTTCGGCGGGCCCGCGGTGCACAGCCTGGGCCACTGCCACCCGGTCGTCGTCAAGGCGATTGAGGACCAGGCGCGGACGCTGATCCACGTTTCGAACGCGGTGTATTCGATCCCGCAGCTGAAGCTGGCGCAGGTGCTGGAAGACAACTCAGTCTTCGACCGCATCTACTTCTCCAACAGCGGCGCCGAAGCGAACGAGGCGGCGATCAAGCTGGCGCGCAAGTGGGGCCGCGAGCACAAGAACGGCGCCACGGATATCATCGCGGCGACGGATTCGTTCCACGGGCGGACGCTGGCGTCGGTGACCGCGACGGGGACGCCGCGCTACAGCGAGCCGTTCGGGCCGCTGCCGGGCGGATTCATCCACGTGGCGTTCAACGACATCGAGGCATTGCAGAACGCGACGACGCCGCAGACGGCCGCGATCCTGCTGGAGCCAATCCAGGGTGAGGGCGGCGTCAACGTGCCGAACCCTTCCTACTTCCCGGCCGTGCGCAAGTGGTGCGACGAGAACAACATCCTGCTCATGGCCGACGAGGTGCAGACGGGTATGTGCCGCACCGGCCCGCTGTTCGCCTACCAGGGCATGGACTTTGAGCCGGACGTGATGACACTGGCGAAGGGGCTCGGATCCGGCGTGCCGATCGGCGCCATCCTGTCGAAGGAAAGCTGCTCGGCGTTCACGCCCGGGGACCACGGTTCGACGTACGGCGGCGAGCCGTTGACGACGGCGGTGGCGTTGGCGGTGACGAACTTCATGATCGAGACCAACCTGGCGGAGCGCGTGACGAAGGTGGGCGACTACGTGCTGAAGAAGATGGACGGCTGGAAG
>DASTLN010000320.1:0-2417 GCA_035714925.1 Dehalococcoidia bacterium
TCACCAACGTCGGCGCCCTGGGCGGCGCGTTCGTCACGCCGATGGTGAACTACCCGGAGGTCGGCATCCTGGGCCTGGGCCGCGGGCAATGGCAGCCCAAGGTGATGGACGACAAGAGCATCGTCCCGCGCCTGCTGCTGCCGCTGTCGCTCTCGTTCGACCACCGCATCTGTGACGGGGCCGACGCGGCCCGCTTCACGCGCGACGTGATCGAATCGCTGGAGAACCCGCTGCGGCTGATCAGTTTCGCGTAAGCCCGAATGACCCGCGACTAGTCCCTGAACAAGCGTGAACCTCTCGAGCGGTTCGATTTTGAGCGTAAAAAAGCACTCGAAATGCTGGGTTTCGTGCAATACTTGAGGTGTGAAGAATCCTCATGCACGGAGGCATTTCGAGTGAGCCACAGTAGACACCGAAAACTGATGAATCGCAAGCGGCGGATCGCGGCACGGCTGCGCGCGCGGGTTTGGACGGCGCAAGGCGAGCCGATGATGCGGGCCAGCAACATTCATTACGAAGTGTCCGATCGGGTTCGCGGACTGGGCACGGGCGGGATTGGGGCGTTGCACGTTCTGGCCCGGCGGACGGGGCTGATCGACGCGATCGACGGGGACCTGCAGCTACTCAAGGCGCACCTGCCGTATCACGAGTCGGACCACGTGTTGAACATCGCCTATAACGCCGCGTGCGGCGGGACGTGTCTGGAGGATTTGGAGCTGCGGCGCAACGACGAGGCGTATCTGGAGGCGCTGGGCGCGCAGCGCATCCCCGACCCCACGACCGCTGGCGACTTCTGCCGGCGCTTTGCGGCGGCCGACGTCGAGCGGCTGCAGGACGCGATCAACGCGGTTCGCGTGGGCGTGTGGCGCCGGCAGCCGGCGGCCTTCTTCGAGCAGGCGCTGCTCGACGTGGACGGGGCGCTGGCGGCCACCGGCGGCGAATGCAAGCAAGGCATCGGTCTGGCGCACGACGGCACGTGGGGCTATCACCCGCTGATTGTCTCGCTGGCGAACACGCAGGAGCCGCTGTACCTGAGCAACCGCAGCGGCAACCGCCCGTCGCACGAGGGCGCGGCGGCGTACCTGGACCGGGCCATCGCCTTGTGCCGCCGGGCCGGCTTTGGGCGGGTGCGCATGCGCGGCGACACGGACTTCAGTCAGACGGCCCATCTGGACCGCTGGGATCAGGCGGGCGACGTGACGTTCGTGTTCGGCATCGACGCGATGCGGAACCTGATCGTCCGGGCCAACGGGCTGGCGAAATCGGCCTGGAAAACGCTGGCGCGTGCGCCGCGCTACGAAGTGAAAACTACGCCGCGCGCGCGGCCCGAGAACGTCAAAGAGCGGATCGTGGTCGAGAAGGAGTGCCAGAACCTCAAGCTGCTGGGCGAGCAGGTGGCCGAGTTCGCCTATCGACCGACGGCCTGCCAGCGCGACTATCGTGTGATCGTGCTGCGGAAGAAGCTCTCGGTCGCGCGTGGGCCGCAGGTGCTGTTCGAGGACTATCGTTACTTTTTCTACATCACCAACGACCGCAGCGCGTCGCCGGCGGAGTTGGCGCCTCGAGGCCAACCGCCGTTGCAATCAGGAAAATCTCATCGCCCAGCTCAAGGGCCTGCAGGCGCTGGCGATGCCGGTGGACAATCTGATCAGCAACTGGGCCTATATGGTGATGGCGTCGCTGGCCTGGACGCTCAAGGCCTGGTTCGCCTTGCTGCTGCCGGAACGCGGCCGCTGGGCCGCCCAGCAGCGACAGGACAAGCAGCGCGTGCTGCGCATGGAGTTCAAGAGCTTCGTGAACGCGTTCATCCGCGTGCCGTGCCAAATCGTGCGCGCCGGCCGGCGGGTCGTCTACCGCCTGCTGGCGTGGAACCGCTGGCAGACGGTGTTCGTCCGCGGCCTGGCGGCGCTGGGCTGTCCGCTGCGCTGCTGAACGCGTTGCCCTGATGCCGGAGTACGGACGCTCCGGCCACCGCGGCCCACCGAAACCAGAAACGAGCAGACCCCAATGCCCGACGACATCCCGACCCCGCCACCCGCCGCCGGGCGGGCGTGGCGCCGCGCCGCCGCGCCCCCGCCGACACCCAGCCGCAACCCGCTAAGATGGCGCCCGACGATGCGACGAAGAATCCGCTTGTTTTAGGACTAGTGGTCCGTCAAGCTCTCGTTCTCGGGTGGTCAGAGCCGCGACCGTGAGGGAGCGCATACTCACCAAGCTGATTACATGGAACAGCGCGCCGCCATCAGACGCGAGCACCACCCCGTTCGATGGCCGGTACGGGCACGGGTTTGATTGTCGCGCTGGATGGTGACGCGGGTGGCGATCGGTATCGGGCTTTCGGACGCGTCCAGATCGATGCTTCCGCAGGTCGCCGCCTACGGTGGTTCGACCGGGCGCGGTCGTGCCGGATCAGCCTC
>DASTLN010000321.1:0-8681 GCA_035714925.1 Dehalococcoidia bacterium
GCTTGCCGCACGCCCTCCACCGCCGCCCGGGACCGGCACGGCGTTCAAAATCTCGTCGATGATCGCCTCTTGCGTCACACCGCGCATCCTCGCTGACGGCGAAAGCAACACGCGGTGCGCCATCACTGCCGTGGCGATGCCCTTCACATCGTCCGGGTTCACATAGTCGCGGCCGTGGATCATCGCTTTCGCTTTGCTTCCCTTCATCAGGTTGAGCGAAGCGCGTGGCGAGACACCGAGCGCAGAGTCGCGGTGGTCCCTGCTGGCGTTGGCGAGGTCGACTATGTACTGCTTCACAAGGTCGTTGATGTAGACTTCGTCAGCCTTGACCTGCAACTCCAGGATGTCCGATGGCGCGCACGCCGCCGTGATCTGGTCGATGGGGTCCGCTGACTCCCGCCGGTCCATGATCGCCACCTCCTCATCACGCGTCGGATAGCCAAGGGAGATGCGCATGAAGAACCGGTCCAACTGCGCCTCCGGCAGCGGGAACGTGCCTTCGTACTCGATGGGGTTCTGCGTCGCGAGCACCATGAATGGGCGCGGCAGGTCGCGCGTCACGCCGTCTACGGTGACGCGGTGCTCTTCCATCGCCTCCAGCAACGAAGACTGTGTCTTCGGCGTCGCGCGGTTGATCTCGTCCGCCAGCACGATCTCTGCAACGATCGGCCCCGGCCTGAACTCGAAGTCGCCGCTTTTCTGGTTGTAAACCGAGACGCCGGTCACGTCGCTGGGCAGGATGTCCGGTGTGAACTGAATGCGCTTGAACTCGCAGCCGGTCGACTTCGCGAGGCTTCGCGCCAGCATCGTCTTGCCCACGCCGGGCACATCTTCAATCAGCAGGTGGCCCGCGCAAAGCAGGCAGACGACGGTCAGGCGGACTTCGGCTTCCTTGCCAATGATGACCTTTTGAACGTTGTCCAGTATCCGTTCCGCGATGATTTTAGGGTCTTCCACTCGTGACTCCCCCCGAAGCTGACCTGCCGCCCACCCCGGAGGGCAGAGCGCTCCCCACGCAGATTACAGAAGCCTCTATGTCCACTATAGAAAACGCAGACTACCAATACAATTTGGCAGGCTGCGTTTGGACTCGCCGCGAATTATAACAAAGCGCATCGGTGCTAGTTATCACCAAACCATTAAGCCTGCAACGCATCTGAGACACCCTCGATCTTCGCCACCCGGTATGATCGAGGACTGATGACACCTCCCCGCTCGTACCGCCTCATCTGCGCAGCCGCACTCTCTGCGCTCGCTGCCTTCGCGGTCGCCTGCAACGGGGGCTCCTCCGATGCGGCGACGAAGCCGGGTGTCTCCGGCTCATCTGACGGCATCCGAATCGCCACCCTCACGCCGGCCGCCGAGAACGTCCAACCCACCGCCGAAACCGCCTCACCGGCGCCGCAGGCCTCAGCCACGCCTGCTACCACCCCGGAGACACCAACGCCGCAGCCGCCGAGCGTCATCCCAACCGGCCTCGCCTTCCAGCCGCCGCAGCTCCGGCAGGGCGGCTACAGCGTGATCTACCTTTACGAGCCCGCACTCAACGCCACGGTGTACTTCGGCGGCCTGCAGTACCCGATGCTGCAGGATGGCGACCGCTGGTGGGCCCTCGTCGGCATCGGCGCCTTCACCGAGCCCGGCCTCGCCCCGCTCACCGTCGACTACGCCCCCGCTGATGGCGGCAACACTATCTCGCTCGCACAGAGCATCGAGATCACTGACTTCGACTACCCGGTCGAAAACATCGATCTCGACCCGCAAACTTCGGAGCTGCTCGACCCGGGCACCGTCAACAATGAGCTTGCCGTGCGCGCCGGAATCTTCTCCGCCTACACGCCGCTAAAGATGTGGTCCGGGGCATTCACGCGGCCCGCCGGGGGTCCGTACAGCAGCCCTTACGGCGTCGCGCGCAGCTACAACAACGGCCCCGTCAGCGGCTACCACCACGGCACCGATTTCCTCGGCGACGAGGGCGACCCCGTCTACGCCGCGGGCGACGGCGTCGTCGCCTTCGCCGACCACCTAGACGTACGCGGCAACACGATCTATATCGACCACGGCGCCGGCCTGATCAGCGGCTACCACCACCTCAGCGCCATCAACGTCACGGCGGGGGAGACCGTGACCGCCGGTCAGCTGATCGGCGCCATCGGCGCCACCGGCCTCGTCACCGGCCCCCACCTCCACTGGGAGGTCATCATCCGCGGCGTCGAGATCGACGGCAGGCTCTGGCTCGAAAGCGGCGCCGTCGGCCCGTAGCAGCATCCCCTGGTCTCCACCACACGATTGACGGCTTGCGAAGGCGCAGGGTAGGATTTGCCATCGCGTGAACGCATCACGCGCAGAGGAGTCAGCCGATGACGAAACGTATCGATACCGAACGCGTACGTCCCTGGGCGTCCGTCTTCTCGTGTGTGGGTCGTCCGTCGATGGGGTCTGCATAGCACCCCGCTAATCTGCCGGAGGTCATCAAACCCACCACGACAGCAGTCCTGGTGGGTTTTCAATTCAAGGCGCTCGAAACAGAAGTTGGGAGAAGAACATGCTGGCCGTTGAGACCATCGAGCTGAGGCGCGTCTATAAGAGTGGGGACCGCAACCCCGACGTGGTCGCGCTGGACGATGTCTCGACGCAGATCGAAGAGGGCGAGATCCGCGGACTGCTGGGGCCCAACGGCGCCGGCAAGACGACGCTGGTCAAGATCCTCTCCACGGTCCTCCTCCCGACGAGCGGTAGCGCCTTCGTCCTGGGCCACGACGTGGTACGCCAGATGCAGGCCGTCCGGCAGCAGATTGGTATCGTCTTTGGCGGCGACCGAGGCCTTTACTGGCGGCTGACCGGGCGTCAGAACCTGGAGTACTGGGCCGCTCTCTACAACGTCCCGGCCGGCCCCGCGAAGCAGCGCGTCGCGGCCTTGCTAGACCGCGTCGGCCTCACGGAGCGCGCCGATTCGAAGGTTGAGACGTACTCGCGCGGCATGAAGCAGCGGCTCCACCTGGCGCGCGGGCTCGTGGCCGATGCGCGCGTCCTTTTCCTCGACGAGCCTACGGTCGGCCTGGACCCGCTGGCGGCGCGTGACTTTCGCAACCTGATCATGGAGCTGCGCGGCGAAGGCCGCACCATTCTGCTGACGACGCACGACATGGCAGAGGCCGAAGCCGTCTGCGACCGCGTCGCCCTCATCGACCGCGGACGCCTCGTCGCGACTGAGACGCCACGCACGCTGAGCACGCTCGTCGCGCAGTACGAACGTATCGATTTCGAGGGCGCCTCAGCAGAGCTCCAGGAACAGCTACGACAGCTCCACGGTATCGCCTCCGTCACTCAAATGGGCAACGGCGCGCTGCGAGCCGAGCTACTCGAGGCCGAAGCGATGGCGCCCGCCCTGCAGCTGCTCGTTGGCGCCGGCGTCACATCGATCCAGACCTCACGGCCCAGCCTCGAGGAGGTCTACGTCCATATCATGGGCGACCGCGGTCTCCAGGTGAGGGCGTAGCCATGCTGATGTATCTGCGAGCTGTCCGCGGCGCGCTGCGGACCCAGTTTCTCATCAGCAAGCACCCCTTCGACGGCATGGGCGTCCTGCTCATGGGGCCGCTCTACGCCGTGGTTCTCTTCGCTATCCTGAAGAACACCGGCCGCATCGACCTCGCGGGGTTCGCCCTCGTGGCGCCCTTCCTGATCTCGGTCTTGATGCAAGGCATCTTCCAGGCCGGAGAGCTGTTCGCCCGCGACCGCGACGGCCAGACCCTGGAGCTGGCGGTCGCCACGCCGGCGCCGTACTTCATCATCCTCGCCGCCCGCGTGACGGTCGTCATGGCAATCAGCATCCCTTCGCTGGCGGTGTCTTGGCTGATCGGCTGGCTCTTCTTCGGCATCGACATTGCGCTGCATCACCCCGTCGCGCTGGTCGCCACGCTGTTGGCGACGTTGTTCGCCGCCTCGGGCACGGCAGTCGCCGCGACGGCAACGTTCTGCTACGGACGCTCCAGCCGCACCTTCCAGTCCACCGTCGCCTACTGGCCAATGATGCTGCTGGCCGGCGTGATCGTCCCGGTTACGCTGCTCCCGGAATGGATCCAGCCGCTCAGCCGCGCCGTCTTCCTCTACTGGTCCGCCGATCTGCTGCGTGACGCCGTTGCCGCCGAGCCGATCAGCAACGTCTTGCCTCGGCTCGGCGCGCTGACGGGGCTGGGCATAATCGGGGCGCTGCTGGGCGCCTGGCTGGTGAACCGCATGCTTGATCACCACGAGCGAGAAGGGACGCTGGGGCTCTCATGATGGTCTACCTGCGCACTCTGCGCTTTGGTTTCCTCGTCGGCCTCGGCGACTTCGGCGCGGTCCTCGACTGGCGCTTCTGGCTGGTCACCTGGGGCGCCCGTGTCGGAGCGGAGGCGGTGTTTTTCTCTCTCCTCGGCAAGCTAATCGATTCGCCGGACGTGCTGCGATTCCTCGTCATCGGCAGCATGATCGGCGTCGGTTCTACCTCGGCGTTCTGGGCCTCTGGCTTCTTCACCGCTGACCGCTGGGACGGCACCTATCCCTTGCTGGTCGCCGCGCCCGCGAGCATCATCCCGCCCATCGTCGGCCGTACGTCGGTCTGGATGCTGAATGGCGTTGCGTCCTCGCTACTCGCCTTCGCAATCCTGCGCTACGTCTTCAACATCGCATTCCCCCTGACCGAGGCGTTGATCGCGGTTCCGATCATCCTCCTGACGGTGGCGAGCGCCTACAGCGCCGCGCTGCTTCTGGGCGGCGTCATGGCGCCCTGGCCGGCGGCGCAGAATTTCATCCGCACCAACGTGACCACGCTGCTTTTGGCCTTCTCCGGCGTTACCGTCCCGATCAGCTTCTGGCCCGGCCCCCTAGAGGCAGTGGCGCAGCTGCTGCCGCTGACTCACGGCCTGCGCGCCATCCGCGCCTTGCTCGATGATGGCGCCACGACGACGGTCCTCAACGAGTCCGGTCTGCAGCTGCTGGTCGGCCTCGGCTGGCTCGTCGTGGCGATGCTCCTCATGGACCGCATCGCCGATGTCGGTCGCGCCAACGGCACCATCGATCTCGTGGAGGGCTGACCCTACTTCTGGCAGACGAACGTCCGCCAGTCCCCCTCTTGCATCACGCGCTCGATGCGCAGCCCCGCCGCCTCCACTGGGAGATCATCATCCGCGGCGTCGAGATCGACGTAGGCTGTGGCTCGAAAGCGGCGCCGTCGGCCCGTAGCCGTCGTTGCCAACGCTTCTGAGACGATGCATACTGCCGACATCCGTACCGGAAGCAGGAGCCGCATGAAGACCACGGTCCGCGCCGACCCACAACCGCTGGCGATTGACCCCACCGAAACCGCCGTAATCGTCGTCGACATGCAGAACGACTTTCTCTCTGAAGACGGCATGTTTGGCCGTGCCGGGCTCGACATCGCACCCGGACGCGCCGTAATCGAACCCACCGCGAGCGTGTTGGATGCCGCCCGGCGCGCCGGAATGACCATCGTCTACCTGAAGATGGAATTCGAAGCCGACCTCTCGAACGCCGGCGGGCCGGAGGCGCCCAACCTCGTCAGGCACCTCGCGCTGGGCGTGGGCCAAACGGTCGACGCCCCGGATGCCAGCAACAGTCGCGTCCTTATCAAGGACACGTGGAACACAGAGATCGTCCCTGAGCTCGCTCCTCAGTCTCACGACGTCGTGATGTCAAAGCATCGCTACAGTGGCTTCTTCGAGACGGAGCTCGATGCCGTCCTCAAGGCACACCGAATAAGCAACCTGATATTCACCGGCGTTACGACGAGCGTTTGTGTCGAATCGACGCTCAGAGACGCGTTCTTCCGCGACTACAAGTGCTTGCTACTGCGCGACTGCACCGCGGAACCGATTGGCAACGACCTGGCACGGACCAACCATGAGGCGAGCCTTCTCGTGATTCAAATGCTGTTCGGCTGGGTTACCGACTCCGCGGCGTTGCTGCAGGCGCTCCAGGTCGCCCCGATCACCGCTCCGCAGTAGCCACAACCCGCTACGGCCTCTGACAGACGAACGTCCGCCAGTCCCCCTCTTGCATCACGCGCTCGATGCGCAGGTCCGCCGCCTCCAGCGCCGCGCGCGCCACCGCCTCCCGCTCCGCGATGACGCCCCCCGCGAACAGCCACGCCCTCGCCTTCATCTGCCCCGCCATCGCCGCCGCCAGCGCCGTCACGGCCGCCGCGTTGATGTTCGCGAAGATCAAGTCGAACGGCCCGTCATCGCCCACCGCTTTGATCGACCCCTCGCGCACCGTGATCCTGTCCTGCATCCCGTTCAGCGCCGCGTTCTCAATCGACGCCTTGACCGCCTGCTTCTCCGTATCAACCGCCAGCACCCACCCGGCTCCCAAAGCCACGGCCGCGATCGCCAGGATCCCTGACCCCGACCCCAGATCCAGCACTCGCCCCAGCCCCTGTTGCTTGAAGCTTGTAGCTTGTAGCTGCTCGGCCGCCTCCATGCACATCCGAGTCGTCGGGTGCTGCCCGGTGCCGAACGCCATCCCCGGGTCGAGGCTGATCACCACCTCGCCCTCGGCCCCGGCGTACTCACGCCACGCCGGCCGCACGACCAGCCTGCCGACGCGCTCGATGTCGTAGTGCTCTTTCCAGGTCTCGGCCCAGTCTTCCTCGCGGATCGTGCCCCAGACGGGCTCGTCCGCCAGCGCCTCCCTCAGCCCCGCGTCCGCGATGACCCGCATCGCGTCGTCGCGTTCCGCCTCAGACAGCGCGCCCTGGAAGTAGCCCACGAGCCGCAGCGGCGCCGTCTCGTCCAGCGTATAGCCCTCATCCGGCCCCAGCGCCTCGATCGGCGGCTCGATCATCACGCCGCGGCCCGTGATCTCCTGCAGCAGGTCGGTCACCGCCTCACCGGACTCCGGCCGCACCCGCAGTGAAAGCTCCGTCCACCCGGACTCACTGTTCGCCAACGAAGCTCCCATCCGGCGCCACGATGAAGCTCGTCGTCATCGGAGCGATCGACCTCCAGCCATTCCCGTCGTCGATCGATGCCATCACGCGCACGTTGCCGCCCTTCCGGCGCGGGTCGTCCCAGAACGCCTCAACTTCGATCTGATAGTGCGCGCCCGAGGCGCCCGTCACCTCGTATGCATCGACGTCGGCCGACTGCTTCTGCGTCAGCTCAGCGTAGGAGAGCGCGCGGAGACGTGAAACCGTGTCGCTGAGAATGCCGCTGGCCTCGGATTCGTCCAACGCTGTGCTAACCGAACGCGCCCTTGACCTTCTCGAACAGCCCCTTGTCGCCGTCGTCCCTCGCCATGGACTGCGATAGCTGCTCGAGGAGCTTCTTCTGCTCGCTGCTCAGCTTCTTCGGCGTCGTCACCTGCACGTGGATGTAGAGGTTGCCCCGGCCGCCGCCGCGCAGCCGCGCGACGCCCTTGTTGCGCAGCGTGATCACCTCGCCGCTCTCGATGCCTGCCGCGATCTTGACCTTCTCCTCGCCCTCCAGCGTCGGCGTCATGACTTCGTCGCCGAGCGCCGCCTGCGCGAAGCTGATGTTGAGCTGCACGTGCAGGTCGTCCTCAATGCGCTCGAAGATCGAGTGCTCGCCGACGCGCAGCACCACGTAGCAGCTGCCGCGCGGCCCGCCGTTGGTACCCAGCTCGCCTTCGCCCGTCAAGCGGATCTGCGAGCCGTTGTCCACGCCCGCCGGTACGTTGACTTCCAGCGTCCGCGTCACGCGCTCGCGCCCGGTGCCGCGACACTTGGTGCAGGGTTTGGGGATGATCCAGCCCTCGCCGCGGCAGCGGTCGCAGGCCGTTACGTTGATGAACTGGCCGAAGACGCTGCGCTGCGCCCGCCGCACCTCGCCCAGGCCTTCGCAGACCGGGCAGCGCTCCGGCTCCGTGCCGGGCTCGGCGCGCAGGCCGTCGCACTGGCTGCACAGCTCGGTGCGGTTAATCGTGACCGTTTTCGACGTGCCAAATGCCGCATCTTCGAACGTCAGGTCGATCGCCACCTGCAGGTCGGCGCCGCGCGTCGGCGTCCGGCGCCGCTGCTGGCTCGCCGCGCCGAAGAAGGCGTCGAAGATGTCCCCGAAGCCGCCGAACGGCCCGAAGCCCTCGAAACCGCGGCTGTTGCTGAACGCGCCGTCCAGGCCGGCGTGACCGAAGCGGTCGTACGTGCCGCGCTTCTCCGGGTCGGAGAGCACCTCGTACGCCTCGTTGATCTCCTTGAAGCGCGCTTCGGCGCCCGGCTCCGAGTTACGGTCCGGGTGAAACTCCATCGCAAGGCGGCGGAAGGCTCGCTTGATCTCGTCCTGGGAAGCGTCGCGGCCGACGCCGAGGGTCTCGTAGTAATCGGTTTTCTGGGTCGCCATATACAAACTCTAAGTTTAGCGGCTCCGGCTTCTAGTCGCGAGGCCTGCGGCAGCCACCGCGCCCCTCTAACCCTACGGTTACAATCAGGCGTGGAAAACTCGGAGCTGTTCCGCGATATTCTCCTCGTCGCCGTTGCCGCCCTGGTCGGCGGCGCCGTCGCCCAGCTCCTGCGTCTCCCTACCATTATCGGCTTCCTCGTCGCCGGTGTTGTCATCAGCCCCAACACCCCCGGGCCCGTCGGCAACCTCGACGACATCACGCACGCCGCGGACATCGGCGTCATCCTGCTGATGTTCGGCATCGGCATCCAGTTCTCGTTC
>DASTLN010000322.1:0-15179 GCA_035714925.1 Dehalococcoidia bacterium
CGAAGGCGACCGGGAGGCAGAGCGGCAGGTTGATCCAGAAGACGCCGCGCCAACCCAGCAGCTCGGCGATGCCGCCGCCCCAGAGCGGCCCGAACAGGCCGCCGGCCTCCGACGCGGCAGCGATGGCGCCGAGACCCAGGATGCGCTGCGAGGTGGATGCATTCGCGGTGACGATCGCCATCGAGACGGGGACCACGCCGCCTCCGCCGATGGCCTGAACGCCGCGAGCGATCGAGAGCATGGTGAGGTCTCTTGAGAGGGCGACCCAGGCTGAGCCGGCGCAGAACAGCAGCAGCGCGGCGGCGAAGATGCGAGCGTGACCGTGGCGGTCGGCGATGCGGCCCATGAGGGGCATCGCGACGACGTAGCCGAGGATGTAGCCGTTGACGATCCAGGCGGCGCGGTAGAACTGGTCCTGCGCCACGCCCATGTCATCCACCATGTCGGGCAGGATCGCGACGACGGAGGTCTGGTCATCGGCCGCGAAGAAAACGCCGAGCGCTGTCAGGATCAGCAGCCAGGTCGTGCGATCGCGCTGCGTCAGGAGCGCCGTTAGCGAGCGCATGGTTAGGGCGGGTTGATCTCGACCGGCTCGTCGAAGCGCGAAAGGTCGATCTGACGCGATACGTCGTCGTCTTCGGATGAGGATAACGGCCCGATGATGCGGATGCGCCGAGGCAAGCCATCCTCCGCGCCCAGCCAGGCTTCGACCTGGACTTCGTTGCCGCCGCGGGCGATGGCCAACGCATCGCGCAGCAGCCCGGCGTCGATGCTGGCAACGAGCTTCACGGTGCGCACGCCGTCGATCGTGCTGCCGCCGTCGATGCGGGGGTCCTCGACCGCGGCGACGAGCGACCTGACCAGCGCCTCGGGGTCGGCGAAGTCGCGCAGCCCGGAGCCGGGGAGGCGTTGCCATCTGCGGTTGAACGGGTTGGTAATCCAGGTCTCGTCGTCGATGGCGATGACATCGACGCTGACGGGTATCGAGCCGACGGCCTTCGCCTCGACTTCAGCTGAGAGGCGTCCAGGGATGACGACATCGCCTTCCGCGGTTTCGAGAGCGAGGTTGAGGGGTAACGGCGTCGTGCCGTTCTTATGCGTGAGGCGGAAGTGAAAGGACGTGACGTTTTCGACGGCCGTTGCGGCCCGCGCGAGGAGCGCCTCGGCGCTCTCGGGAGTTGCGGTGGGCGAGCCATCGTCTGGGGCGTCGTCGTCGCCGGAGCAGGCGAGCAGCAAGGCGATCAGAAGCAGGCAGGGGAGCAAAGCGATTCGCATCACCTGCCATTATGACGAAAGGCCGCAAAGGCTCTTGTTAAACAAGACCTAACGCCTGCGTCCGAACCTGCGTGGTGCTATGCTTCCGACATGCCGAAGGCCGCCGCCCGGACTCGAATCGACGCCCTGCTGGTCGAGCGCGGCCTGGTGGAGAGCCGCCAGAAAGCGCGCGCGATCCTGCTGGCCGGCGACATCCGCGTTAACGGCGCTCCCGTGACCAAACCCGGCGTCCTCGTCTCTAATGCGGCGGCGGTCGAAGTGCTGGAACGGCCCGCGTTCGTCAGCCGCGGCGGCGACAAGCTGGAGCACGCGCTGAAGACCTTTGGCTTCGACCCGTCAGGCATGACCTGCGTCGACCTCGGCGCCTCGACGGGCGGCTTCACGGACTGCCTGCTGCAGCACGGCGCGCGAAGGGTCTACGCGGTTGACGTCGGCTACGGGGTGCTCGACTACCGGCTACGGCAGGACGAGCGAGTCGTGGTCATGGAGCGAACCAACGCGCGCGCCCTGGCGCCGCTACCGGAGGTGTGTGACTTGGCTGTGTTCGACCTGTCATTCATCGGACTCGAGAAGGTGATCCCGGCGGCGTGCCAATCGCTGAAGCCGGACGGCGACCTCATCGTGTTGCTGAAGCCGCAGTTCCAGGCGAAGCGCGAGGAGGTTGGGAAGAAGGGTGTCGTCAAAGACCGCGCGGTGCATGCCGCGGTGGTCGGGCGTTTTGTCGCCTGGGCGTCGCAGAATGGGCTGCGGCTGCTGGGGCTGACGCTGTCACCGGTGATCGGGCCCGCGGGCAACCGGGAGTTTCTCCTGCACTTGAGACTGGACGGCTGGCCGCGATGAGCGAGAAGGGCATTTTGAAGATGGGGGACACCCCCATGCCCCCGCTAAAGGGGCTCAAGGGCCGTTTTGCCGAAGTGACACTGGGGCATCGGAGCGATGCCCGTGGCTGAGAACGGGATGCAGCCGCCCAAACGAGTTGGGGTGATGTTCAACCCCAGGCTGAGCGGCGCGAGGGACCTCGCACGGCAGCTGGGCGAGGACATCACGGCGCGTGGAATCGAAGCGCTGCTGGACGAAGAGGACGATGGTGCGACGCTGGTTGGCTGCGACCTCGCGATCGTGCTGGGTGGCGACGGGAGCGTGTTGCGCTGCGCCCACCGCGTGATCGAATCGGGCACGCCGATTCTTGGCGTCAACCTGGGGCGCCTCGGCTTCCTGACGGAGCTGGACGGCAGCCAGGTGCGCGAACGGCTGGACGACGTCCTGGGCGGCGGCGGCCGTATCGAGGAACGCGCGATGCTACGAGCCGATGTGTCCGGCAAGGATGTCGTGCTGCACGGATTGAACGAGGCGGTTGTTGGCCGCGCCACGCTGAGCCGCGCGATCCAGCTCGCCGTGGACGTCGACGGGACACGCATCGCGGACTACCGATGCGACGGCGTTATTTTGGCGACGGCGACCGGCAGCACGGCGTACGCGGTGTCGGTCGGCGGTCCTATCCTGTATCCGGAGTCGAGCGACCTGGTCATCGTGCCGGTGGCGCCGCACCTTTCGGCGCAGCATGCGGTGCTTTTGCCGGGGAGCGAGACGGTGCACATCACGCTGGAGCCGGGACAACAGGCGGTCCTGAGCGTCGACGGCACGGCGGACTTCGAGCTGCACGAAGGGGACTCGGTACGCGTGAGTCTGAGCGAGCACAAGGCGCGCTTCCTGCGTTTCAAGCCGCGCAACGACTTTTACGTGCGTATGGCGGCGCAGCTGGGGTGGCACCGGCCCGGTGGCAACGCGCAGCCGCTGCCGTCGGCTGGATCACGGGAGCTCCCAGCGTGATAATGGCGCCTTGATTATGAAAACTGGGGAACGTCTGGACCCCCACTAAAGGACGCGCTCGGATCGATGACTAGTCAACTCACCGCCATCAAGGCCGAAATCGGCGACGCACAGGCCATACATGACTTGATAAACGTCTACGCGCAGCGCGGCGACATGCTGCCACGCACGATGGGTGAGGTCTACGAGAACCTGCGCGACTTCTACGTGGTGCACGAGGGCAGCGACGTGCTGGGGTGTGTTTCACTGCACATCGTGTGGTCCGACCTCGCGGAGGTGAAGTCGCTGGCGGTGTCTGAAGCAGCGCAGTCGCGGGGGCTGGGCTCCGTGCTGGTCAACGCGACGCTGCAGGAAGCGGCGGACATCGGCCTCGAGCGGGTGTTCGCGCTGACGTACCGGCCGACCTTCTTCGAGCGTCTCGGCTTCGTGCAGGCGGACGTGATGACCCTGCCGCGCAAGGTTTGGAACGAATGCTACCGTTGTCCCAAGTTCCCTAGCTGCAACGAGATCGCGCTGGTCAAAGATCTATGAGTGCACACCCTCACAAGCCGTTTCCGATCCTGATCAACCGTCGCACTGTCTACCAGGGCCGCGTCATCGAGGTCCAGGTCGACGACGTAGAGGTGCGCGATGGGATGAACGTGCGGCGCGACGTGATCCGCCACCCGGGCGCGGTCGTCATGCTGGCAGTTGACGCCGACGAGCGCATCCTCTGGATCCGGCAGCACCGCTGGGCCGCCGGGAAGGAAATGCTGGAGCTGCCGGCGGGCACGCTGGAGCCGAATGAGGCACCCGACGCGTGCGCGCGGCGAGAGCTGGCGGAGGAGACGGGGTTCGCCGCGTCGACCTGGCAGGCGCTGGGCGGCTTCTACAGCGCGCCGGGCTTCTGCGACGAGTATCTCTACGCCTTCGCGGCGTCGGGGCTGACGCCGGAGCAGGCGGACGGCGACGACGACGAGGACATCACGCTGGAGCCGCTGACGCTGGACGAGACCTTCGCCCGCATCGAGTCCGGCGAAATCGAGGACGCGAAGTCGCTGTCGACGCTGATGCTGTACCTGCGGAAGCGCGTGATTCCCGGGCCGTAGCGGCGACCTTGAGGCCGCTACAAGGTGCCGTTTTCAACAGAGGGTTCGTTCAGGTAGCGTAGCGTCGTTGGCGACCTCAAGGTCGCCGCTACATTGGGTGCTGACGTAAGCTACGGCTTGTGACGACTTACGCGGACGTGGTCGCGGCGACGCTGGCGCAGGCGGGCATCGAGTGCATCTTCGGCGTGCCGGGGAGCCTCAGCTCGGTTGAGCTGATCGAGGCAGCGTCGAAGCAGAAGATTCGCTACGTCCTGTGCAGCAACGAATCGAGCGCCGCGGTGATGGCGGGCGTCTACGGCGTGATGAAGCACCGGCCTGGTGTGGTCTCGACGGGGGTTGGGCCGGGGGCGGCCGCGGCAGTACACGGGGCGGTGCAGCTGATGCTGGAGCGCGCGCCGGCGCTGTTCCTGACCGACCGCTTTGGGGAGTCGGATTACCGCCGTCTGCCGCGCCAGCGGATTGACCAGCCGGCGCTTTACGGCTCGGTGACCAAGGGGAGCTTCACACTGAGCACGCTGGACTCGGCGCGCACGGTGGAGCGCGCCATTGACCTCGCGATGGCGGGACGTCAGGGGCCGGTTCACATCGACCTGCCGTATGACGTGATGCTGGCTGAAGCGCCGGACGCCGACATGCCGGTGCGGGGCGAGACGCGCCGCTTCGTGGCACCGGCCGGCGACGGAAACGAAGGCGTCGCGTCGCTTACGGCGGCGATCGAGGGCGCGACGCGCCCGGCGCTGATCGTGGGCCTGCAGGTGAACCGCGCCGGTGAGGCCGCCGAGGCCGAATTCCTGGGCTTTGCGGAGAAGCTGGGCGTGCCGGTTCTGGCGACACTCGCGGCGAAGGGGACGTTGCCGGAGAACCACCGGCTGGCGGCGGGCACGTTCCGGGGCGTGGCGAGCGAGCGAGCGCTGCTGGACCAGGCAGACCTGCTGCTGCTTGTCGGCGTCGACCCGATCGAGATCTTCAACTCGGGCTGGGCCTACAACGCACCGGTCGCGGTGCTGGATGAGGTGCCGTACACGGAGGGACCGTACCGGCCGGTGATTGAGGTGGTCGCGGGCCTGGAGGGCAGCCTGAGGGCGCTTACGGCGGCGGTGACGACGCACTCCGGCTGGAACCGCGAAGACGTGGATGCCTACAACCAGCAGCGCGAGACGGCGCTGCACCCGACAGGCGCCGGACTGCAGCCGGCGGCGGTCATCCGCATCGCTCGGGAGCGCCTGCCGGACGACGGCATACTTACGGTCGACGCCGGTCAGCACAAGGTGCTGACGTCTGACCTCTGGGAGACGCGGCGGGTGCGCGGCTTTCACACGTCGAGCGGCCTGGGCTCGATGGCGGTTTCGATCCCGGCGGCGCTGGGCGCGAAGCTGGTCGAGCCGCAGACGCCGGTCGTTTGTCTGGTCGGCGACGGGGGCTTCTTGATGCGAGCCGGCGACCTGGAGACGGCGGTGCGCGAAGGGCTGCCGATCGTCGTCGTGGTGTTCAACGACCGCTGGTTGAACATGATCAAGCTGCAGCAGGACCGCCGCGGTAATCAGCGCATCGGCACGGCCTTCGCCGAGAGCGACTTCTCGCTGGTGGCGCGCGGCCTCGGCTTCGAATCGATACGCGTCGATAGTGAGGCGGCGCTCGATGCGGCGATGCAGCAGGCGCTCGACTCAGGGCGTCCCTGGCTGATCGACGCGCTGGTCAATCCAGAGGGCTACGTTTGAGCGCTTCGCGCGATCCTTAGACCCTCCAACCGATGGATTGACGCCGAAGATGCCGGATAATAGTTCCCAGGTTCTGAGGTTGCATGGTTCGAGGCCTCGGTTACGTATCATCGTGGCTCCGGCCATCGGCGGTTCTAGAAAGACAACGACCCCATGATCAAGCCCTTTCGCGGCATCATGCCGAAGATTCATCCTGACGCCTTCGTCAGCGAGTTCGCCTACGTGGTTGGCGATGTCGAGATCGGTGCCGGGAGTAGCATCTGGCCGGGCTCCGTCGTGCGCGGCGACGCGGGCAAGGTGATCATCGGCAAGAACACGTGCGTGCAGGACAACAGCGTGGTGCACAGCGACGACCTTGGCGCCGTGATCGGCGACAACGTGGTGATCGGGCACCGGGTTGTCTGTCACGGCGACAAGATCGGCAACAACTGCGTACTGGCCAACGGTTGCATCGTCAACGGCGGCCGGACCGAGATCGCGGACAACTGCGTCATCGCGGCGGGGGCCGTGGTGCTGGAGAAGACGAAGGTGCCGGCGAACAGCTTTGTGGTCGGCGTGCCGGGCGTGATCAAGGGGCAGGTCACGGAGGAGCAACTGGTGCGCTTCAAGCGCAACGCCGACCTCTACGTGCGCTTGGGGCAGGAATACAAGAAGGACGGCAAGCTGGAGTAGGCCGGCAGCTACAAGCTTCAAGCTACAAGCTACAAGCGCGAAGGAACGCGGATAGCTGGCTTCGCCGATGCGGTGTGGCTTTGATCCTTGGCTGGTGGCGCGCCTTGGGTGGCGAGGCTATTCCAGCGCGGTGACGCCGTTGCGGTTGAACTGCTCCAGCTCTTCCCAGGTGTAGCCGGCCTCGAGCAAGACTTCCTCGGTGTGCTGGCCGAGGGGCGGGCCGCCGCCCTGGATGCGCGGAGGTGTCTTCGACATGTGCACCGCCGGTCCCGGGACGCGCATCTTGCCCAACACCGCGTGGTCGATCTCCTGGATGTAGCCGTTTTCGAGGAACTGCGGGTGCTTCTCGATGTCCTCGTACTTCAGCACCGGGGCGTGCGGCACGTCAGCGGCGGCGAGAAGGTCAGCCCATTCGTTGACGGTCCTGGTGGCGAAAAGCTCCTCGAAGACGGCGACCAGCGCCATCTTGTTGTCGAAGCGGCCGAAGGGCTCGGCGAAGCGGGGGTCGGTCTTGAGGTGCGGCGCGGCGGCGTCGCAGAAGCGCTCCCACATGTCCTGCGAGTTGGCCGCGATCGCGAGGTAGGCGCCGTCCTTACAGCGGTAGTGCGTGTAGGTGGCGGCGCGGCGGAACTCGAAGCCGGGCTGGTTGCCGGTGCGGAGGAATCGGGTCAGGGAGAACGACTGCACCCACGTGAGGCCACCGATGAGCGAGACGTCGACGTGCTGGCCCTCGCCCGTCTTCTCGCGGGCGTAGAGCGCGTTGACGACGCCGAAGGCCAGCGTCATGCCGCCGATCTGGTCGGCGAAGCCGCCAAACAGCGCGTGCGGCTCCTCGTCCGGCCCGCCACCCTGCTCGACCATGATGCCGCTGAGCGCCTGCGCCACGTGGTCGAAGCCGGGGCGGTTGGCCCACGGCCCCTCGCGGCCCCAGGCGGACGCCGAGGCGAGGATGATGCGCGGGTTGAGCTTCGCCAGGTCGTCGTAGCCGAGGCCCCAGCGCTCCATGACGCCGGGGCGGTAGTTCTCCGTGACGACGTCGCAGCTGGGGATGAGGCGCTTGACGATGTCGATGGCCTCGGGCTTGCGCATGTTGAGCACGAGCGATTTCTTGCCGCGGTCGTGGGCCTCAAAGTAGGCGCTGAAGCCGTCGGGCTGCAGGCCGCTGCGGCGCCCCGGCTCGCCGCCCGGCTCCTCGATTTTGAGGACCTCGGCGCCCATGTCTGCGAGCAGGACGGTGCCTGAAGGCCCCTGCTGGTGCCGTGTGAAGTCGAGGATGCGGATGCCGGTGAGTGGGGAGGTCATGGTGTCGTGTTTCCGAGGGTGTTCATAGTTTGGGGTTGGAGTTTTGCTAAGGGTACCGTGCATAGGGCAAAGGACATAGGCATAGGACAGAGGGCAAGCGCGTATCGAACATCGCGGGGCCAATCGCCAAGCCCTTAACTAGCGCTGTATATTACGTCAGCCTGCGGATACGCGGCCAGCGTTGCCTAGACGGGGACACGATGACGAACGAGCTGCGAGGCCACACGGCCATCGCCGGCATTGGCGAGACCGACTACTCCCGCGCCTCCGGGCGTACCGAGCTGATGCTGTCATTGCAGGCGATCCAGGCAGCGCTGGACGACGCGGGGCTGAAGCCGAGCGACGTCGACGGGCTGATGAAATGGTCGGTCGACACCTCGCTGGAGGCGGACGTCGCCGCGAACCTTGGGATCAAGGAGCTGTCGTTCTTCGGCGAGATCAACCAGGCCGGGAACGTCGGTGCGGCGCTCGTCGGTCACGCGGCGGCGGCGATCCGGGCCGGCATCGCCGAGGTCGTCGTGATCTTCCGCGGCGTTAACGGGCGCTCCGGCCGTCGCTACGGCCGTGGCGACGTGACGGGGCGGCAGGGACGCGGCGCATCGCAGTTCACGGAGCCGTTCGGCGTGCTGGTGCCGCAGCACGGCCTGGCGATGATGACGCGGCGCCGCATGTACGAGACGGGCGTCACGAGCCGCCAGTTCGGCGCGACGGCGGTGACGATCCGGCAGCACGCCAACCGCAACCCGCGCGCGACGTTTTACGAGACGCCGCTGACGATTGAGGATCACCAGAACTCGCGCTTCGTGGTGGAGCCGCTGCATTTGTTCGACTGCTGCCTGGAGACGGACGGCGGCGGCGCGCTGGTGCTGACCTCGGCAGAGCGGGCGCGAACGCTGAAGAAGCCGCCGGCGTACATTCGCGCCGCCACGCAGACCGGCTACGTGCGCGACCGCGAATACACAGACGTGTCGGCGAAGGTGACGGGGCCCCGGCTGTTCAAGATGGCGGGGATGCAGCCGTCCGACGTGGACGTGGTGCAGATCTACGACCACTTCTGTCCCTTCGTGATCTTCGCGCTGGAGGACTACGGCTTCGTCGAGCGCGGCGAGGGCGGCAAGTTCGTCGAGGCGGGGGAGATTAGTTGGGACGGCGGCTCGTTGCCCGTGAACACGTCCGGCGGCCACCTCTCTGAGGCGTACCTGCAGGGCATGAACCAGCTGATCGAGGGTGTGCGCCAGGTGCGCGGCGAGTCGACCTCGCAGGTCGAGGACGTGGGCGTTTCGTTCGTCGATACCGGGGTCGGGACGGGCGCCGTGCTGCTGACGAGGGAGCCGTAGATGGTGCAGGAAACGCGCCCGAAAGGCACGCTGCCGCTGCCGGTACCGGACGAAGACACGCAGGCCTTCTGGGACTACTGCCGCGAGCGAGAGCTGCGGGCGCAGCGGTGCATTTCATGTGGCCGACTGCGCTATCCGCCGCGCCCGACCTGCCCGCAGTGCGCTTCGACGGACGTGGAGTGGCAGCTGCTAAGCGGACGCGGCAAGGTCTACACCTACGCGATCAGCCATCAGGCGATCCATCCGGCGCTGGAGGGTCGCGTGCCGTTCACGACGCTCGTCGTCGAGCTGGACGAGGGGCTGCGCATGACGAGCAACCTCGTCGAGGACAGCGCGCCGATTGAGATTGGGACCGCGGTCGAGGTTAGCTTCGAGCGCGTCAACGAAGAGATAACCCTGCCCCGCTTCAAAGTCGCTACCTGACCCCGCGGACAACCCAGGAAGGGAAGAGCATCATGCCCAAAATCTATCGAGCCGACCACGTCGGCAGCCTGCTGCGGCCACCGGAGTTGCTGGAGGCGCGCACCAAGCTCAGCGCGGGCGAGATCACGCGTGAGCAGCTCAAGGAGGTCGAGGACGCCAGCGTGCTAAAGGCGCTGGACGCCCAGAAGGCCGCAGGTTTAGAAATCTTCACCGAGGGCGAGTACCGGCGTTCCGGCTGGAGCTCGGCGATCCGTGAGTCGGTTGAAGGCCTGCAGCCGCTGCCAGCGGGCGCGCCGCCGAGCCGCGTCCTGCGCGAATGGCAGGGCCCCAACGGGGAGCTGGCGAACACGAGCATGCGCGGCGGCGGGGGCAACGTGATGACGCCGATGGTGGCGGGGCGCCTGAACAAGGTGCGCCGTATCACGGGCGAGGAGGCGTCGTTCTTGAAGGCGCACTCCCCCGGCGACTGGAAGATGACGATGCCCGGGGCACTCTCCGTCGGTTCGCAGATGTGGCGCGCCGGGATCACGGACCAGTACTACGAGTCGAAGCGGGAGTTCATCGAACAGATAGTCGGCATGCTGCAGGAAGAGATCGACGCGCTTATCGAAGATGGCGTGTCTTACTTACAGCTTGACTCGCTGCACTACGTCGAGCGCATTACGGATGAGGTGGTGCGGGCGCGGATGATTGAGGACGGCGAGGACCCGGAAGCGTACCTCGACGAACTGATCGAGGTGGACAACCTCGTGCTGGACCACGCGCAGGGCCGTGGTATCACGGTGGGCATGCACATGTGCCGCGGCAACAACCGCAGCGCCTGGCACGCCGAGGGCAGCTACGAGCGCGTGGCTGAGCGGGCGTTCAACCAGCTGCACGTCGACCGCTTTCTGCTGGAGTACGACACGGAGCGTGCCGGCGGCTTCGAACCGCTTCGGTTCATGCCGAAGGACAAGGTGGTGGTCCTTGGGCTGATCAGCTCCAAGGAGCCGGCGCTCGAGTCGCAGGATGACCTGCGGCGGCGAATCGATGAGGCAGCAAAATACGTGCCGTTCGAGAACCTCGCGATCACGCCGCAATGCGGGTTCGCATCGAACGCGATTGGCAATCTGCTGACGTGGGACGAGCAGCAGCGCAAGCTGGAGCTGGTCGTCGAGACGGCGCAGAAGGTTTGGGGCTAGGCCCGGAGGTCGGACGAAATGGTAACAGCACTGCACGCGGACCACATCGGTAGCATGCTGCGCCCACCGGAGCTGATCGAGGCGAGGCGCCAGCAGCGCGCCGGCAAGATCGACGCCGAACGCCTGCGCGAAATCGAGGACGAGTCGATCCTCAAGGCGCTCGAGCTGCAGAAGGCGGCGGGCATCGAGATCTTCACGGACGGCGAGTACCGGCGCGAGACGTTCCTGGACCCGCTGACGCAGGGTATGGAGGGGCTGACGCGGCAGCCTGTCCCCACCGACGCGCGGGGACGCCTGTGGCAGGGACCGCACGCCGAGCACGCCAATGCGATGGCAGAGGAGTTCGACACGTTCCTGGCGACCGTGGTCGGCGGGAAATTGCGGCGGACGGGACGCCTGACGGGCGGTGAGGCGGCGTACATGGCGCAGCATTCGCCGGGGCCGTGGAAGATGACGATGCCGGGCCCCATGTTGCGCGCATCGGCAATGTATCGGCCGGGTGTCAGCCAGGGCTACGAGTCGGCAGCCGAGGTGGCACTGGATATGGCGTCGCTGATGGCCGACGAGGTGCGCGACCTGGCAAAGGATGGCGTCAGCTATCTACAGCTCGACTCGTTGCTCTACGCCAATCCGGTGCCGGCAGAAGCGCTGGCGGCTTCGATTGAAGCGGACAACATCGTGCTGGACGCCGCGAAGGCGGCGGGCATAGCGACCGTGGGGCTGCACATGTGCCGCGGCAACAACCGCAGCAGCTGGCTCAGCGAGGGCAGCTACGAGCCCTGTGCCGAGGAGGCGTTCAACCGGCTGCACGCCGACCGTTTCCTGCTGGAGTACGACACGGAGCGCGCCGGCGGCTTCGAGCCGCTGCGCTTCATGCCGAAGGACAAGATGGTCGTGCTGGGGCTGATCAGCTCGAAGGAGCCGCAGCTGGAGACGATGGACGCGCTACAGCGACGTATCGACGAGGCAGCGAAATTCGTGGCTGCTGAGAATCTCGGTGTTTCACCGCAGTGCGGCTTCGCGTCCTCGTTGCTGGGCAACCTGCTGTCGTGGGAGGATCAGAGACGCAAGCTGGAGCTTGTGGTCGAGACGGCGCGCAAGATCTGGGGTTAGGCCAGCAAACACAAGCAGGCCCTTTCGGGAATTCAGTGCGTTTGGGCGACGCTGTCGAAGACGCGATAGAGGCGGCGAGGGACATCGGCATTTCGGCGGCGGCGGCCGCTGCGGCGCAGGCCGGCGAGGCAGCCGGGCAGCGGGTCCGCCGCACCGTCGAGGGCACGATCAAGGGCGTCAAGGTTGTCGCGAAGACGGCGGCGGGCAAGGATACGTCCGGAAACTAAAGGTCCGAAGTCAAGAACACGAAGGCGAGGCTCGCGAAAGCCTCGCCTTTTGCGTGGGAGTCCGTTCCGCGCGCTCCAGAGACCGAGATGCCGCGATTATCTCGATCGTCGGGGGCGCCTCAGGTGCGTCTCCACCTTGAGGCCGAGTTTGCGTAGCAACAGCGGGACAAGGATGCGTGCAAGCATTCGCAGGATTCCCGGGAGAGGCTTGCAGCTCCAGTGGATCATAGCCGCGGGCGGCATCGGAGGGGCAAACGGCCCTATTTTCGGTCTCAATGGCACCTGTCCACGCAAGGTATGTCGCGTAGCCTTTTCGTGAGGGGGTCGCCTCGACGGAGGGTGCGGCGATGAACGGCAAAGAAACGGTCGGTACAGTGGCAACAGCATCGTTCGGAACGGTATATGTCCACCTTTGCTCCGGTGAGGTGCGCGAGATCGAGCACGTTGACGGCATCTCGCTGACGGAGTCGAAGCTGATCTTTACCCGTGGCGACCACGACCCTGTGATCCTCAAACGGAGTGAGGCCTACTATTCGTCCTTCCAGCCGGGCTCCCAGCCGGCTGCCAACTAAGAATGCTCTTCGTGGGAAACTGTTAGCAGGCGTAGATCATCTCCACTGCCATCACGCGGGGTCTCTGTGACTGCGGCGATTGAATCGGGCGGGCTGGCGATTCCGGCGGCGCCGTACAGCCTCTTCGTGAGCTGACGAGGTGCCAGAGACCTCTGTTGCGTGTTGAGAACGCAGTGCCGCCGTTGCGTTCGGCAAGCCGGCGAGTCAGGTCATCGGTCTGGCCGACATAGAAGCGACCCTCATCGTTCCGGAGAACGTAGACGTAGTACACGAGCACTCACGGTTGCGAGAAGAGAATGGCTCCCCGACGAGGACTCGAACCTCGAACCTAGCGGTTAATCCTTCCCCGGAAGGACTCGCTCCGGCGCCTGAGCCAGGCTGCGTTTCAACTCCTGGCTCTCTCGGCCGGACTTAAGCTGATGCTCTCGTTTGAGTGCGCTTGCGCGGGTCGTGAGCTCCTCGTAGTAGACGAGGTGCCAGGGACCTCTGTTGCGTGTTGAGAAAGCAGTGCCGCCGTTGTGTTCGGCCAGCCGGCGAGTCAGGTCATCGGTCTGGCCGACATAGAAGCGACCCTCATCGTTCCGGAGAACGTAGACGTAGTACACGAGCACTCACCGTTGCGAGAAGAGAATGGCTCCCCGACGAGGACTCGAACCTCGAACCTAGCGGTTAACAGCCGCTCGCTCTACCGATTGAGCTATCGGGGAATGAGGTGATTTTACACGAAACGTGGCTTAAGGGGCTGGCTGCCGGGCCAGGATTCGAACCTGGACGCGAAGCTCCAAAGGCTCCTGTGCTACCGTTACACTACCCGGCATTGCCGTGGCAGACTGATTATAAGCCCCGATGAACAGCGGCCCCGCCTTTGCCCTTATCGTCCTTTGTTTGATGGCCGTCGCTTGCACCGACGATGACGCGCCGGCGTCTACTGTCACGCAGCCTTTGCGGACTGAGACCGCAGGCCCGCAGACGACGTCGAGTCTAGAGATGATGGTGACACCGCGGGCCCCGAGTCCCTCCCCGCGCGCCAGCTCAACCCCCACGCCGACACCCGTGACGCAGGCGTCGCCGACGCTGCCGACAGTTACCGCAACGCCGCGTCCGGATGGGCTGCAGTTTCACTTTGGACCCGGCGTCAGCGACTTCGACCGCTCGCTGATCACGCGCGCCGTGGAGGTGACCAGCGAGCTGCTTAGCGCGGGCGCGGAGGTGCGCCCCCCAAGCGCCGTCTTTGCCTACTCGTCACCGGCACAGCTGGAGAGCGCATTCGATGATAGGAGCCTGGCGCAGACGTGGCGGTCGCAGGGGATGGCGAGACGGATGGCGCTGCAGGTTGCAGAGGCGAGCTATCGCGGCATCGTGATCAACACGGGCAGCGCTGGATGGCTGGAGCTGGATGCGACACAGCGACTCCGAGCCGTGGCGCACGAGTACGTCCACGTGATCCAACTTGAACGAGCCGGTCAGGAGGTCGCGGACAGCACGCTCCTTGGGCCAACCGATCAGACTCCGGCGACGGGTCCATTCTGGCTGCTGGAGGGCGCTGCTGAGGTCGTGAGCTGGCTGGTGCTGCAGGAGCTCAACCTTGGCAGCTATAACGATTCGCTGTTCGAATACGCGGCCGATGCGGGCGAGAGCGAAGCGACGCTGGAGGAGCTATCGAGCTTCATCGGGTATCGTGCAGCCGGCAGCGAAGGGCTGGGGCTGGCTGTGCTGGCGACGGATTACCTTTTGCGCAGCCGGAGCCTCGACGCGCTGTTCGACTTCTGGGGCGGTACGTCCCTGGACGCTCCGTGGACGGCATCGTTCGCGCGTCACTTCGGTCTGCCCGTAGACTTCTTCTACCTCGCCTTCGCGACGTATTACGAGAACACCTGGGAGGGCTTCACGCCGTGAAGACCCGGCACGCGATCCTGCAGCTCGACTTCGATGGGACGCTGGTCCATGGCGACGTCAACGAAGCCCTGTTTCGCCGCTTTGCCGGCGAGGCTTGGAGCAGCGCAATCGAAGCTGCCAGCCAGGAGCTCGCGCGCGACCCGTCTAGCCCGGCGTTAATTGACGCATTGAAGGGAGCGAGTGCTGGACTGGCCGCGTCAGATAGAGAATGTCTGGCGTTTGCTATTGGGAACAACCCGCCGCGCGATGGCCTGCCAGACCTGATCGAGACTGCGAGACGATTCGGCATGGAGTGTCACGTCGTGTCGTACGGGTTCGAGTTCTACATCCGCCACTACCTGGAGATGGCCGGCGTCGAGCGCGAGATCGAGGTCCACGGTGGCCGGACGGCGGGGAGTCCTACTGGCCGCTTGCTGCGGTATACAGGCCCGGCGGGTGAGGACGTATCCGCAGACTGGAAGGTCCTCTGGACAAAGGCGTTTCGTGAGCGCGCTGAGAGCGTGGTCTACGCGGGAGACGGTGGCTCGGATGTAGCGCCGGCGCAG
>DASTLN010000323.1:0-5858 GCA_035714925.1 Dehalococcoidia bacterium
CGTGTCGCGCGACACGGGCCGTTGCTTTGTGTAGGCTACGGGCGCATTCACGATGGAGGCACCCATGAAGCGCAGCACCGACCGCATCCTCACCACCCACGTTGGCAGCCTCCCCTTCTTGCCCGGCGTTGACCACACAACCTTTGACGACGACGCGAAGCTGCGTGAGGCCACGCGGGATGTCGTGCGCCGTCAGCGCGAGATCGGCATCGACATCGTCAACGAGGGCGAGTACACCAAGGGCGGCGACTGGCTCTCGTTCATCGAGACTCGCTTCGGCGGGTTCGAGGAGAAGCAGCGCCCCGCCAACGAGATGCCGCTCGTGGCGCGGGGCAAGGACCGCGAGGAGTTCTCCGAGTTCTACGACTACGCCAACAACAAGGGCACGCTATTCTTCATGCCCGGCGAGCAGATCGCCACCCGCCGCCCCTACTGGGTCTGCACCGGCCCCGTCACGTACACTGGCCAGCAAGAGCTGGCCCGCGAGATCGCGCTGCTCAAGGAATTCGCAGGTGACGAAGAGGTGTTCCTCACCTCCACAGCGCCGGCGAGCCTCGAAGTCTATCGCCGCAACGACTACTACAAAACGGATGAGGAGTACCTCTACGCCTTCGCCGACGCGCTACGGGAGGAGTACGTGGCGATCGCCGACTCCGGCGTGATCCTGCAGATCGACGATGCGTGGCTGCCGGCGCTGTGGGACCGCATCGGCATTCAGATGGGCATGGAGGCGTTTCGCAAGTACTGGGAGCTGCGCACAGAGGCGCTAAACCACGCGATACGCGGCATCCCCGAAGACCGCATTCGCTATCACCTCTGCTGGGGCAGCTGGCATGGTCCTCACGCCTTCGACCTGGAGCTCAGGAGCATCGTCGACATCATGCTCAAAGTCACGGCGCAGGCTTACCTCATCGAGGGCGCCAACGTCCGTCACGAGCACGAGTGGGAGGTCTGGAAGGACGTCAAACTCCCGGACGGCAAGATCCTCATGCCCGGCGTTATCACGCACTCAACCGACCTTATCGAGCACCCCGGCCTCGTCGCGCAGCGCATCGAGCGCTACGCCTCGGTGGTGGGGAAAGAGAATGTCGTGGCCGGCGCTGATTGCGGCTTCGGCGGCCGGTCACACCCGCAGATCGCCTGGGCCAAATTGCAGGCCCTGAGCGACGGCGCGAAGTTCGCTTCGCAGGCGTTATGAAAGTAGGCGCGGCGTGAAGAGCATCGAAATCGACCGCAGCAAAGCGTTGATCGAGGAGCCTGAGAAGGGCCACAACCGCTGGCACCCTGATATCCCACTGGTCATCGCCGCCGACCCCGGCGAAGAGGTCGTCCTCGAGACGCGCGATGCCTCCGATAACCAGACGTTTCCCGGCGCCACTAGCATCCGCGGTGGTGGCCGCATCCATCCTCTGACAGGCCCCGTCTACGTCAACGGCGCTCAGCCCGGCGACTTGCTCGAGATCGAGTACCTGGAGATCGCGCCGCAGCCCATGGGCTACACGTCCTGCGGTCCCGGGACGGGCTTCCTGCCCGACCTGTTGACCGAGCGCTTTACGGCGTTCTGGGACCTCAAGGAGGGCTGGGCCACGTCTGAGCAGATGCCGGGCGTGCGTATCCCTGATGGTTGCTTTATGGGCACCGCCGGCGTCGCGCCGTCCCACGAACTGCTGGCTGAGTGGAACCGGCGCGAGGCAGACCTTGTGGCCCGGGGTGGCAGCGCGCGAACGCCCCTGCTCGAGGATGCCGTGCCGTCCAATGAGGCGATCGCGTTAAACGCGGCGCGAACGATGCCGCCGCGCGAGAACTGTGGCAACATCGACGCCAAGCAGCTGACGAAGGGCTCAAGGCTGCTCGTCCCCGTCTTCGTGCCCGGCGCGCTCTACTCCGCCGGGGACGCCCACTTCGCGCAGGGTGACGGCGAGGTCTGCCTCACCGCGATCGAGATGAGCGCAACGGTCACGGTGCGATTCCAGGTCCACAGCGGCGAAGCAGAGCGCAAGAACATCCGCTGGCCGCGCATCGTACATCCGGACTACTTCCTGCCGCCGGAATGGGCCGCGCCGCGTAACTTCATCGCCACTACCGGCATGCCGGTGCATCCCGACGGCGAGCAGGAGGGCGGTGACGTCAATCTGGCGGCCCGTAACGCGCTGCTCAACATGATCGACCTGCTGCAGGAGCGCGGCTGGAGCAAAGAACAGGCCTACATCATCTGCAGCGTCGCCGTCGATCTACGGATCAGCAACCTCGTCGACCTGCCCAACGTCACGGTCGCGGCGCTGCTGCCCGAAGCCATCTTCGGCTGACCGCGCACGTTTCGCTGTCCGTTTAGTCGCGAATGCTATTCTGATTCCTGTCATGGAATCCAACGGCCACACACCTGCCGGTCAACCCGCGATCGAAGTCATCGAGCTCAGCAAGCGCTTCGGCGACTTCACGGCTGTCGACGGCATTTCGTTTGAAGTGCCGCGCGGCGAGATCTTCGGCTTCCTCGGCCCCAACGGCGCCGGCAAGACCACGACGATCTCGATGCTTTGCACCCTGCTCAAGCCCACCTCAGGCCGTGCGACGATCGGCGGCTACGACGTCGAGCGCCAGTCATCGCAGGTGCGCCGCGAGATCGGCATCGTTTTCCAGGACACCACCCTCGACGACCGCCTGACGGCGCGCGAGAACCTCATCTTCCACGGTGAGGTCTACGGCATGTCTCGCGGCGACATCGTCACACGCGCCGCGGATGTGCTGGAGCGCGTCGGCCTCACGGACCGCGCCGGCGACCGCGTCCTGACGTTCTCCGGCGGTATGAAGCGCCGCCTCGAAATTGCACGCGGCCTAATGCACTCGCCGACCGCGCTCTTCCTCGACGAGCCCACCGTTGGCCTCGACCCTCAGTCGCGACGCGGTCTCTGGTCTTACGCGCAGTCGCTGCGGGACACCGAGGGCGTGACGATCTTCCTCACCACTCACTACATGGACGAGGCGGAGGCCTGCGATCGCATCGCCGTCATCGACAACGGCACGATTATCGCCCTCGACACGCCTTCTGGCCTCAAGGGGCGCCTTGGCGGGGACGTCATCACGGTCTCAGCCGCCGACAACGAGAAACTCGGGGCGGAGATCAAGGAGCGCTTCCAGATCGAGCCGCGAGCAGAAGCCGACGGGCTCGAGTTCCGTGTCGACCGCGGCGACCAGTTCGTACCGACGCTGTTCGCGCGCCTCGAAACCCCGATCGACACGGTCCAGGTCCGCCGACCGACGCTGGACGACGTCTTCGTGGAGCTGACGGGCCACCAGATACGCGATACGGGGGCCGGCGAGGCAGAGCAGGCGCGCTACATGATGATGCGACGGCCCATGGGCATGGGCGCCGCCCGCAGGCCTGGAGCCGGCCGGCGAGGACCCCGCTGATGGCGACAATCACCGAAACGCCAGCAGTCCGCCAGGCGCCGGAGCGTCAGCGCATAGGCCACGCCAGCTCGCTGCGCGTCGTCCGCGTGCTGTGGTATCGCGAGGTGCTCGCGTACTCGCGTGACCCGGCGCGGATCATCTCGTCGATGGTCATGCCGGTCCTGATGATCGTCATTTTCGGCGAGGGTTTCGGCCGCACGATCAACACCTTCGACGAGGGGATCAACTACCGTCAGTTCATCTTCCCCGGCGTCATCGTCATGACCGTGCTGTTCAACTCCGTCTTCTCCGGCGTTTCGATCATCTGGGACCGCGAGTTCGGCTTCCTGCGCGAGATCCTCGTCGCGCCGATCAGCCGCACCTCGATCGGGCTCGGCAAGCTGCTCGGCGGCGCGTCGATCGCCGTGTCGCACGGCATCGTCATGTTCGCCTTCGCGCCGATCCTCGGGGTGCACTTCTCAGTCCTGGTCATCATCGAGCTAATCGCGGTGCTCTTCCTCTTCTCGCTGGTGATGACCAGCGTCGGCATTGCCATCGCGTCGCGCGTCAAGTCTGTCGAAAGCTTCCAGATGATCTCGCAGGTCACGATCATGCCCTCAATGTTCCTCTCGGGCATTTTCTTCCCGGTCAACAACCTGCCGGGGTGGATGGAAGTGCTGGTCAAGATCAACCCGGTGACCTACGCCGTCGCGCCGATCCGCGAGATCGGGCTCGACAAGGAGCTGATCGCGACCGCCGGTCAGAGCGTCGTCGGCGTCGAGCTATTCGGCCACACGCTGTCGGTACTCGAATCGCTCGGTATCGTCGCGGCGTTCGGCGTCCTCATGTTCACCATCGCCATCCAGTCGTTCCGCAAGCAGGCGTAGCGCGTCAGTCGAGCAGCCTCCCACCGCGAGATGCGGATGGTCAGCATCGCGGATGGCACCAGCTAGTCGGGCCGAGGTGTGGAGGAAAGGGGATACTCGACAAACTCCAGATTCTTCATGGTCCCCAGGTCCCCAAAGACCTTTGAAGCATCGAGAACCTCGACGCCGGCCAGCTGGCCCTCAGCGTCAAAATCCGCGGCGATCCCCTCCGTCCAGTGCTCGGTCGTAACGGTTGCATCCTTGAACGAGATATAGAGCGCGTCAACGGAGGGGTCGTAAGTTATCTTCATCGCGTTTCACCAACTCAAAAGAAGTATACATAGACCGTCACAACGACAATTCGTTCCGGCTCATCGACAAAAATCGGCCTGACTTGTTTCGTCAGGTAGTGACGGCCATTCCACATCGAATCGAAAGCAAAGTCCTTCCGGCACTGAAGTCGTTCAGATCGGGCCGCCTGCCAGTCTGCTTCGCGAATCGCTGATTCAATTTCGGCTGGGTTAGTACCGCGAGATACGAGGCGACTAAGGACGTGCGGCGGAAGCTCAATCGGCTTCACCCCTACTCCATGTCCGCCCAGTTCGCCCCGGCTTTGACGTCTACCTTCAACGGCACCGCTAGCTCCAGCGAGGCGGGCATGACGCGCAGCACCATCTCACGCAGCGCCTCTTGCTCTGAGGACGGCCCCTCGAAGATCAGCTCGTCGTGGACCTGCAGCAGCATGCGCGTCTCGAAGCCCTTCTCCGCCAGCTCACGGTCGATCTTGATCATGGCGATCTTGATGATGTCCGACGCGGTGCCCTGAATCGGCATGTTGATCGCGATGCGCTCCGCGCCCATGCGCACGTTGAAGTTGGACGAGTGGATGTCCGGGATGTAACGCCGCCGCCCGATCAGCGTCTCGGCGTAGCCGTCCTGTCGCGTCTGCGCCACGATCTCATCGCGCCACGCCTTCACGGATGCGTATTTCTCGAAGTAGCGGTCGATGAACAGCCTGGCCTCTTCGCGGCTGATGCCTTCGCGCTGCGCCAGGCCGAAGTCCGTTAGCCCGTACAGCACGCCGAAGTTGAAGACCTTGGCACGGTTGCGCTGCACGCGCGTCACCTCGTCCAACGGGACGCCGAAGACCTGTGCCGCGGTCGCCGCGTGGATGTCCTCGTCGTTACGGAACGACTCCAGCAGGCTCGGGTCCTCGCACATGTGCGCCAGGATGCGCAGCTCGATCTGCGAGTAGTCCGCCGAGAGCAGCACCGGGTCCTTGCCGATATCGCGGGCGATGAATGCGCGCCGCACCTGGCCGCCCAGCTCGCTGCGCACTGGGATGTTCTGCAGGTTCGGATTGTTCGACGACAGACGGCCCGTCGCCGCTACCGCCTGATCGAACGTCGTGTGGATCCGCCTGTCGCGCGGGTCGACGGCCCCCGGCAGCGTCTCGATATATGTCGAACGCAGCTTCGTCAGTTCGCGCCAGCGCAGGATGATCTCGATGATGTCGTGCACGCCGCGCAGCCCCTCGATCGACTGCGCGTCCGTCGAGTAGCCCTGCTTCGTCTTGCGCGTGTGCGGCAGTCCCAGCTCCTCGAA
>DASTLN010000324.1:0-2096 GCA_035714925.1 Dehalococcoidia bacterium
TGACTCCGACTGTCCTGTCAGCCTGGGTTGGCCCGGAGGCAAAGGCGGCGTCGGAGGAACTCCGGTCAATACTCTTTCGGCCGTCCCTGTTCGAGGAGGTACGCACCCTCCTAATTGGTTTCGGCTTGCAGCACACTCAACCCGGCTTTCGCTCTTCCCTGGACTCTTTGGAGTTGGCTCATGTCGCCCTGCGCAGGCCTGGAATGCAGGCGCCCAACCCCTCAGCTGTCTTGATCGGTGCGAGGGAGTCCCTGGATCGCGCACTTGCTGACCTGGCGCAGCGCGTACCGCAACAAACAAGGACCGGCTCGGCTGCAGCTAGGGTCGCCCTGATTGGCAGTCAGTGTGCAAAGGATGGCTACTCAGCCGGCCATTTTGATTTCCTGGCGTCCACGGTGACGGAGCTACGACGCGATCTGTCGTCCAGGGGGAAGCAGCAGAAGTCCGACCCTGCAGAGACGTCGCGTCTGTTCGACTCCACCTTGTAGGTAGTATCGAGTTTCGTTGACATGGGCGGGAAACAAAGGAAACATGAGGCACCAACTCACCTGCCAAGTGAAGGAGGTGCCCCATGCTTCCAGTGGAGGCGGAGGTCCGCCTCTCTGTAACGGTACGTTCGGAGGGGATGGAGGTCAACGATCTGGCGGCCTGGATGTTCAGGGAGAAGAACGCGTTTTCGGAGCAGTTGGTCGCCGAGGTGGTGTGGCAGATGCAGGAGCAGCACCTGCAGGCGGTGCTGAGCAGTGAACGGGAGATCGTCTGTCCAGGCTGCGGGGTGGTGTCTTCGGGGCCGGGGGCGACGCTGCGCCGGGGGAGCCGACCGCGGAAGGTGCGGACGAGCAACGGGCCGGTACGTTTTCGGCTGCGACAGGTGACGTGCCCGGACTGCCGGAAGACCTGGAGCCCGTTTCCGGAGCTGCTGGGGCTGGAGCCGGGGCAGCGGATCGTAGAGGAGTTCACGAGACGGCTGGTGGACTGGGTGACCGAGTTGAGCTACGCGAAGACCTGCCGCATGAGCCGGGAGTGGCTGGGTGACGCGCCGTCTCCGAAGACCCTTCACGAGCACGTGCAGGCGCGCGGCGAAGCGGTCGAGTTCACCGAGGCGGAACCGCTCGAGGTCGTGGTCGGCGACGGCACGAAGGTGCCGGCAGGCCCCAAACCGCGCGGGGAAGACCTCACGGTGGCCTTCCAGATCGGAGGCCGCCGAAAGGAGAACGGCCGGCCGGCGGTGCAGAAGCGGGTCGTCGGCATGGGCATCGCTGAGGGCAGCTGGCAGGAGGCGCTGGCCACGGCCGGAGAGCCTGACCTCGTCGTGACCGACGCGGAGACGGGCGTGCGCGAGCTCGTAGCGGAGTACTATCCCGGGGCGCGACATCAGCTCTGCGAGTGGCACGTGCCCTACACGCTGGCCCACACGCTCGGGCTGGAGGGGATGCGGGTCGAGGAGCGGAAGGCTATCGCGGGGAAGCTGAGCGGCATGCTGGCGCGGCGTGACCCGCGGGCGCTCACCCTCGCTGACCGCCTCGACGGCTATCCCAAGGCACAGTCGTTCCTGCGAAGCATCGAGCCCTACGTGCTCTACTCACCTCCCTCCCAAGAGCGGACCACGAGCGTAGTGGAGCGGCAGATGAGGGAGATCAACCGACGGACTGACGTGGGCGCTCGCTGGTCCATTCGAGGTGTCGCGAACCTGATGCGTCTCCGACTGGCGAAGCGTCACAATCCTGACGACTACGAGCGGCTCTGGAGACCGCTCCGACAGTGCAGTTCCACCCTGGTGCCTCAGCCCTGATGTCAACGAAAGGGAACACTACCGATCACGTACGCTAAGATACCGACGAACCCGGTACGAAAGCTATTCAAGCATCACTGCCTGTAGCGACTATCAATCCTTCTACCGACAAGCGCGTGCGTTCTCTATGGACTTGCGTTCATAGGTGCGCGGCCCACCCCGCCAACCGCGCATGCGAGACGGCACGCTCATCCGCGTCAGGTTCAGCCCCGGGTTAGGCTCACGGCTGAACGGGCGTTCTAGCCTCGACCCGTGAAGCCCTCTGGCTTGGCTGGACTCGGTCCGTCTTCGGATGAAGATCACG
>DASTLN010000325.1:0-11735 GCA_035714925.1 Dehalococcoidia bacterium
CTCGGCCAGATCGTCATCGCCACCGTGGGCGCCGTCCTCGTCCTGGCTGTCGTCGGCCGCTAGCCGCCATCGATAGCTAACTGCAACCCGAAGGCCCCTTTCATGTTGCGGTTATGTCGCTCCGTGACACCTAGTATGCCCCCGATCCCTGAAGTTTTATTTCTCACTCCGCCCCGCATGAAAGAGAACTATTTGTCCAACTGGAGCAATGCCCAACCCGTGCTCGACTCCGCTCAGGCCGTCGGCGATTCGGTCGTCCACAGCGCCCTGCGGGTCAAGCGCATGGTGGTGGCCTTCCTCAAGACAATCGCCAAATGCTGGGCCTTCTTCAAGGACGTTCACTTCAGTTTCTTCACCATCGTCCCCGTGATCTCATCCTTCACATCGCTCACCTTGTTTCAGTCCCTCGTCCTGTGGGGGCTCTGCTTCTTTCCCATTCTCATCGTCATCACCTTCTGGGCGATCGACTCGCTCTTCGACCTGCGGACCTCGGACTCGCTGCCGCAATCGCTGCGTTCTCCCGGCTCCCGGCGTGAGGAACCACCCTCGATCATCGCCTCACCTGCCGGCGCGACGAAGTTCCGGGCGCACTCCGCCGGCTATAACCCGATGCAGAGCCGCATGCACATGACACCCGCCCGGCGTCATCGAGCCCTGCGTCCGCTCCGCAGCCGCAAACCGGGTTTCTGGTAAGTCGAACCCACAAAGAAACGGCCCGCCCCAACAGGGACGAGCCGTCCTGCTAACGAACCGTGGCTACTTCGCCACAACGAACGCCGGCGGTATCTCCTCCACCTCGAACACCTCGCGCATCGGCTTCGTCGCGTCCCACCAGAACACGTCGCGCGGCAGGATGCACTCGCCCGATCGCTGGCGGTAGACCTCCGGGTTGTCGACGCCCGGCGGTACGACACCATGGTCGCGCAGCGCCTTCGCCGTCGCGATCAGCTTGCGGCGCGTCCGGATGATCATCGCATCCGTCGTCCCCAGGTGCTCGTTGTAGCGCTTGTAGATCGGCCCCATGCTCTCGGTCACGGCCATGTCCTGCTGCCGCACGCCCGGGATGCCCGTAAAGCTCTTCCCCGACCGCTGCAGCTCGCGGTCGATCATGTAGTCGTTGTCCAGGCTCTGCGGCAGGTTGAAGCGCCCCAGCCAGCCCGTCGTATTCGGCAGCGGCCCCAGGTTGTTGCCGACGGTCGCCGGTCCGGCGGATGCCGGCTGACGGCCGCCCTTCTGCCGCTCCGCGATGAAGTCCTGGATCTCGTCCGGCGGGTTGCCTTCACGCACGCCCTGGCGCGGGTCGTCCGAACGGTCCGGCTGCGGCCCGCCCAGCACCTCGGGGCGCAGGAAGATCTCCCAGTGCATCGTGTGCTCGTCATCGAGCGGCACATAGGCGCCGATCTTCGCGTCCTTGCCGATCTCGCCCTGCGGGATCATCGCGTAGAACGGGAACAGCATGTGTGCCATGCGCCAGTAGTACGTGTCGTCCTCCGCCGGCCGGTACGCCCCGTAAGAGGTGCCGAACTCCGTCTCAACGACGCTGAACTTGGCGTGGCGCTGGTTCGCCTGGTAGAAGTTGTACGAACCCGGCTTCTGGTCCTCCGGCTTCGAAGCGCCGAAGTGCAGGAACGCGGCGTGGACCGTGTCCATCTCGCCTTCCCAGCCTTGCATCCAGTTGCACGGCCGCTGGATCGCCGATACCTGATGCGGCCCCTCGGCCAGGATGAAGGCTTCGATCTGTGGCAGCGGCGGCGGCACTTCGCGCGCGCCCATATAGGTCCAGATCACGCCCCCGTGTTCATACGTCGGATATGACTTCGCGCGCACCTTGTTCTTGAAGTTGCTCTCGGCGGGCTCGGACGGCATGTCGACACAGGCGCCCGTGACGTCGAATTTCCAGCCGTGGTAGACACACCGCAGGCCTTCTTCCTCGTTGCGGCCGAAGAACAACGATGCGCCGCGGTGCGGGCACGAGTTCTGGATCACACCCACCACGCCGGACGTCACGCGATACGCGATCAGCTCCTCGCCCAGCAGCTTCAGCCGCAGCGGCGCACTGTCCGGTCCCGGCAGCTCGTCCGAGCGCACCGCGGGTATCCAGTACTGCCGCATCAGCTCGCCCATCGGCGTGCCCGGCCCCACCCGACTCAACAGCTCGTTGTCTTCTTTGCTCAGCATTCCGAACACTCCTCAGAATCAACGCGGACTCGGGCCTCAGAATATCACTATTCCGCTGCTCGAAGATTTAACAACTCGACGGCTTGACAAAACTCTACATATGTAGAAAATAGTCTCGTGGCACGCAAACTGAACTCATCACGCCAGACGCAGGCCGTCATTGCGGCCCTCCTCGGCGCCACTTCGCAGTGGCACTACGGCTACGACCTCAGCAAGGAGACCGGGCTCAAGTCCGGCACCCTATACCCCATCCTCATGCGCCTCGCAGCGCACGGCTGGCTGGAGGCCCGCTGGGAAGACGCGCCCCAGTCTGGCAAGCCGCCGCGACACCTTTACAAGCTGACGGCCCAGGGTCTGCAAGAGGCGCCCGCCATGCTGCGTTCTACAACCGAAGCGCCCGTAGTCGAAGCACTGCGTCCCTCCTCTGAAGGAGCCACGTCATGACGCGCGTCCTCTATCGCATTTCACGCTCCGCCTGTCCCGCCGCGGACCGCCCTTGGCTCGACGCCCTCTTCGCCGAAAGCGACTCCGTCGAGTCCGGCCGCGCCCGCCTCGTCTGGCTCCTCGGCGCCTGGGGCATGCTCCTGAACCGTCAGGCGAGGCGCCTCGACCCGCGACTGGTCCTCGCCGCGGCGCTCTGCCTCGCCCTCTCGCTGGCATCGGCCGCTCTCTGGTTCACCGGCTATGAGGGCCTCTCGTTAGATGACGACCTCTACATGGCCGCTTCAGCCATCTTCGTAGCCGCGCTGGCTGGACTGTCGGCCGTGCAACTCAGACGCCCTTACCCGGACGGCTGGCTGTGATTCGCGCGTAACAGCTCAGCGACCGCCCAGGTCACCCAAGAAAGGAAACATCATGAAAAAGCAGCGTTTGTACGCCTCAATAGGAGCGGTTTTCCTCGCCGTCGCCGCTGTCGCCGCCGGTTTCTTCATCACCAACAGTGCCTCCGCTGGCCAAAGCGGCGTCCTCGATGACGGCAAGGACCTGCTCCCCCAGGCTAGTATCTCGCTGCAGGACGCCATCGCGGCCGCCCAAACTGCCGCTCAAGGCGACATCGGCGAAGTGGACCTCGACCAATACAACGGCACCCTCGTTTTCAACGTCGACGTCGGCGACCTCGATGTCAAAGTCGACGCCGCCACCGGAGAAGTGCTCGGCATGGGCGAGGACTAAGAAGCTCGCTTCGACGGAGGAACCCCGTCTCCGTCGACCCCGACACCTGACCCCGGCCTAGCGCGGCCGCCCACACCTCTTCCGGCGCGCCGCATCCCAGGAGACCAAGATGAAGCGTGAAATCACGCTGGCGCTGCTCGCGGCGCTGGCCCTGGCTACCGCTGTATCCTTCGCACCCATCACTCCCGCCGCCGCAACGCAGCAAATTGACCCCACGCACTTCTCCTCGCAGATCACAAACACCTACCTCCCCCTGTCGCTCGTTGGTCCCAAGCTCTTCATCGGCGAAGAGACGGATGACGAAGGCGAAGCCGTAGAGACCCGCCTCGAATCGCGGCTCCTCCCCGAAACCACGGTCGTCGCCGGCGTCACCGTCGCGATCCTCGAGGAACGCGCCTACGAGGACGGCGAGCTGGTCGAGGTCGCCCTCGATTACTTCGCCCAGGACGCCAACGGCGACGTCTACTACTTCGGCGAGGCCGTCGACAACTACGTCGATGGCGTTCTCGAAAACCACGACGGCCAATGGCTCGCCGGCGAAGGCGACAACGAGCCCGGGCTCTTCATGCCCGCGGCGCCCCGGGCTGGCGTCACTCTGACTCTCGAGTACGCCCCCGGCATCGCCGAGGACATGGCAATCGTCCTCACCCTCGGCGAGCCGGTCAACGTCCCCGCCGGCAAGTACACCAATTGCCTCAAGACCCGCGAATTCACACCCCTCGAGCCCGATATCGAGGAGTTCAAGTACTACTGCCCCGGGGTGGGCATGGTGAAGGAGGAAGGCGACGGCGCGATCCTCGAACTCGTCTCGATAAGGAGGAACGGCTCGGCACCCCCTGCCGAAGTAGACGACGAGGCCGGTGACGACGAAAAGGGCACGACAATCCAGCCCCCCGCCACCGGCGACGGCGGCCTGCGCTAACGCCGCGGCAATCACTGGTGGTACGCGCCCAGCCTGCTGGGCTACTCCGCGAAATCTGTGGCCTGCTTCGAACCCCTAAAGCCCCAGCTTCGTCGCCATCAACCGGATCGCCTCCGGGTACGCCTCGAGTTCGGCCTCGGCCACACGAGCCTCCAGCGTTTCCGGGGTGTCGTCCGGAAGCACCGGCACCTTCTTCTGCAGCAGGATCGGCCCGTGGTCGTACTCGTGGTCCGCGATATGCACCGTGCACCCGGACTCGGTTTCTCCTGCCGCCAGCACGGCCTCGTGGACGTGATGTCTCCACATGCCCTGCCCGCCGAACTTCGGTAGCAGCGCGCCGTGAACGTTCAGCACCCGCCCCTCGTACTGCTTGGGAAAGATGTACCGCTGTGTGTAGCCCGCCAGCGCAATCAGGTCAAAGTCGTAGCCTTCGAGCGCCGCCGTCACGGCATCGCTGAACGCCTCCTGCGTCTCGAAGTCGCGCCGCCTGACGACATGCCCGTCGATGCCGGCGGCCTTCGCCCGCTCCAGCGCAAACGCCGTCGAATTGCTGCTAACCACCACCTCGATACTCGCATCGAGGCTTCCGTCGGCGATCCGGTCGAGGAAGTTCTGCAGCGTTGTACCGCCACCGGACACCAGCACAGCAAGACGAACGGTCAAAACGCCCAACCCAGCGCCCATGCCCGTATGCTCGTATGCCCGTATGCGGCGAATCGCAAAGCGACGCCCCTCAGCGCCCGGAAACGGCCCGCGGTGGCGAAACGTACGTCGGCTTCAACCCCAGCCGCCAGCGGATCTTCGCGTACGTGCTGACCCAGTGCACCCACGGCTTCGACCGGTGCCCCACGATGCGCCCGCCCGGCAGCGAATGCAGCAGCTCTTGCGGCGTCTCGAAGTCGTCCAGCTCCAGCAGCGCGCCGCCCAGTTCCCACGGGCAGTGCGAATCCGTCCCCAGCGTGATTGGCTTGTCGACGCCCGCCGCCGTGTCGCGCGCCCTCTGGTCGTGCTTGGCCAGGATGTTGCGACAGTTGAACCCCTCGATCGCGTCGACCTTCGTCTTCACCCGCTCGATCGCCTCGTCGGTTAGCACCGAGCGCCGGAAGATGTCGTAGGGGTGGGGGATGACCGCCAGCCCGCCCTGCGCGTGGATCGCGTCGATCGTGTCTTCCGGCGACATGCCGCGCGCCACCAGTTCCTTGAGGAACAGCCCGATAATCTCGCCCTCCGCCGTCTTCACCTCTTCGCCGACGATCACCTTCAATCGCCCCGCGGCCCGCTCCGCCGCCAGCCTCTCGATGACAAACGCACCTTCGACCTCGTTGTGGTCCGTTACCGCGATGCACGTCACGCCCTTCCGCACGCACCCATCGACAAACGCCTCCGGCCCAATCACTGAGTCGCGCGAGTAGTTGCTATGACTATGAAAATCGGCCCGAAGCTTCATGAACACTTGGTCATTGCGAGGGCGACAGCCCTCGGCAATCTCACGGCGATGTCAAACGCCTCGGCCATCCTCCGACCAGAGGGCCGTACATTGTTCCCCCCTCCCTTGAGGGCGAGGGTCAGGGTGAGGGGGCCCACCGTCCATTTCGAAACACGCCGTAAGACTCCGCCGAACCCCATCACGCCTCGTCCTCGAAGCTGCAGGTTTCAACCTGCAGGATCCGCCTTACACCAACGCCCCGTAGCTCCTGCCACGAGATCCCCTCTCCCCCGAGAGGGCGAGTTGGGATGTGGGGGCCTGCCGTCCATTTCGAAACACGCCGCAAGACTCCGCCGGACCCCATCACGCCTCATCCTCGAAGCTGCTGGTTTCAACCTGCAGGATCCGTCCTACACCGACGGCCCGTAGCTCCCGCTGCGAAATCCCCTCTCCCTGGAGGGAGAGGGTTAGTGTGAGGGGGCACCCCATCGAGAGAGCCTCACGCCTCGAAGCGCCGTCCAACCTCCTCACACCTCGTCCTCGTCCTCGTCCTCGATCGGCACGAACGCCTCGTCCTCCGCCGCAAACGATTCGCCACCCGCCGCGATCGTCTCCCGCAGCTTCGTGATCCGTAGCTCAGCGCCGTCCAGCATCTGCTGACACTTCTGCGCCAGCCCAACAGCCTCCTCGTACGCCGCCAGCGAGTCGTCCAGGCTCAGCCCACCCTGCTCCAGCAGCGCGACCTTCTCCTCCAGCTGACGGTACAGCTCCTCAAATGTGGACTTCGATTTGGCAGACGGCATAAGCAGTCCCAGTCTATCGCGGGCAGGCCTCCACAACATAGGGACCCGTCCGCGATAACAGGGACTGCGGGCAATGGGCTCAGGCGGCGAGAAGCGCGTCCATCTGGCCCATCGACTGGCGGATGCCTTCCTCGACGCCCATGCTGATGACCTGCTCCATTTGTTCCCTGGAACCGAAGACGGAGCGGACCTCCATTCGCGTCCGTCCGCCAGCGTCGATGAGCTGCATGTGCATCGTCGAAACGGGCATGCCGTCAATCGGATTGCCGTCCTTGTCGGCAAACCCATCGATGACCACCAGCGATGTCGGCGCATCGACCGATTCGACCTTCCACCAGCCGCGGTGCTTCTCCCCCTTCGGACTGGTCATGTAGTAGGTGACACTCCCGCCCGGTACCAGGTTGTGTTCCTCAACCGTACCCGGATAGCCGGGCGGTCCCCACCACCGCTCGAGCTTGCGGGGGTCTGACCACAGATCCCAGACCCTTTCCACCGGCGCGTCGAACTCGGCCGTAACCGTCAGTGTCAGGCTGTCCAGGTCCTTCTCAACGCTTGTAACTGTCATTTCCGTTGTCCTTTCGATTCCTCACCATCGCCGAGCAACTCGGCCATGCGCTCCACTCTTCCCCGCCACATCGCCTCCAGCTGATCGAGCGCTTGTCGCGCCCCGCTGATGGCGTCCGGCACGGTATGCACGATTTGTTCCCGTCCACGGCGTTCCTTGGACACCAGGCCTGCCCTCTCAAGCACGGCAACGTGCTTCTGCACCGCCGCGAAGCTCATCGGATAGGCCTCCGCCAACCGTGAGACGGACGCCTCGCCCAGCGCACAGCGCCCCAGGATATCCCGGCGCGTGGGGTCCGACAGCGCGTGAAAGACGCCGTCTACAAGGTCCGTCGGTTCCACTGATACAACCATTTGGTTGTACAATAAGAGCATAGCCAGCCGGTGTCAATCCCCCGACCGATACCGCGGTTGGACTCTGGGCTTTAAGATCGAACTCTTATCTTGAGGAGGCTCCCATGACCACGCAGACCGCCCACGACCCCGTTTGCCACATGGACATCGACCCCACGACCGCCGCCGGCGGCAGCTCTGAGTACGAAGGCGTCACCTACTACTTCTGCGGCCGCGGCTGCAAGCTCGACTTCGACGAAGACCCGGCAGGTGTCCTCAAGGCCGAGGCTGAATACGACCACTCGCAGCCCATGGGCCACGACATGATGAGCGGCGAAGCGCCGAAGAAGCCCTGGTGGAAGTTCTGGTAGCCCTCACGGCCCACGCCGCACGTTAGGCGCCGAGGTGCTCGCGGAACCAGGCTAGCGTGGCCATCCACGCGGCGTCCGCGGCAGCCGGGTCATAGCGACTCCCGGTGTCGTTGAAGAAGGCGTGGCCCGCCCCTTCGTGGACCATGACCTCGAACGGCACGCCGGCCTGCTCCAGCGCCGCCTCGACATCGGGCCGCTCGCCCGTTATCCGGCTGTCCGTCTCCCCGTACATGACCAGCACCGCCGCCTCGGTCTCGGCCAAACCCATCGATATCGCCCGGCGAGCCGTTCCGTAGTACGGGACGGCAGCCTTGATGTCGGAGCTAGCCGCCGCAAGGTCGAAGGTGTAGCCGCCGCCGAAACAGAACCCTGTGACGCCAAGCGCGTCGGCCCTGACAAAGTCCTGCTGCTTCAGATAATCCAACCCCGCCTGCAGGTCCGCGACAGCGTCCTCCGGCGGGACCTGACCGACGCTTTCACCCGCCGTCTCGCTTCCCCCCAGCCGCGACGCCAGGTCTACAGCGAGCGCGACGAACCCTTCGTGTGCATAGCGGCGAGACACATCCTTGAAGTGCGGTAGCAAGCCACGGTTCTCGTGAATGACGAGTATGGCCGGGTAAGAGCCCTCATTCGCGGGGCGCGCGAGGTAAGCGAGCAGATCGCCGGCCGGTCCCGCAAACGTGATATCGCCCGCTTCGATATCGGAGTCGCCCTCTGGCTCGTCGGTGGGTGACGCTGCTGGCGCGGGAGTGGATTCACCAGGTGCCTCGGGAGGAGAGGTTGGCTCGCGGGACGCCAGCTCGGGCTCAGCATCGTCGCTGCCGCATCCAAGAAGCAGCAGCGTTGACGCCGTCATCGCCAGGCTGCCCGTCGCCAGAAGGCATCGCCTGAGAAGCTCACGGCGACTCATCGTCCGCTCCTGGTATGCCTCGACGAACTCCTCAATGAGATACCGCTGGTGGTCGTTCGGAGTCCTCATGGCTTCTCCTCCTATAAGGATTACGAAGCCCGTCCCAGCGATGGATGAATCCTCAGGCGTTCGATATCAATTTGTAGCCGCCCGTCTACCGCGCCGGCCACTCCGGCGCGCTGAACCCCAGCGGCACACTCGGTCGCTCCCAACGCGGCGGCGTCTCGGACATCCGCACAACCGGCCCCAGGTGCTGCAAGACACCGAACGGCGTCTCCGTCTCCACCAGCAGGTCTGAAAGGTCTACGTCCGCGCCCTCCGTCCCCGTGAATTCGGTGCGTCCCAGCCCCTGGATCCACGCCCCCGTCTGCGCCAGCGACACGCGCACCAGGTAGCTGCCGCCTTCCTCCACCCGGCGAGCCAGCGCCCGCATGATCCCAAACGCCAGCAAGTACCCGGACACGTAGTCCAGCGCCTGCGCCGGCATGTGCCGCGGCGGCCCGTCGCCGCTCTCCTCCTGTACGATGCCGCTCATCGACTGCACGATGCTGTCGAACCCGCGACGTTCCCGCCACGGCCCCACGTGCCCGTAAGCGCTCAATGTCGCGTAGATCAGCCCCGGCCGTCGAGCCGCCAGCACCTCCGGCGACAAACCACGGCCCGCCAGCGACCCCGGACGGTACGACTGCAAGAACACGTCCGCCTCGTCGGTCAGCCCCAGCAGGCGCCATCGCTCATCGTCGTTGCGCAGGTCCAGGCTCGCCGAGAGCTTCCCGTGCCCCATGTCGATGTCGAGGCTTCCCGGAAAGCCCGGCAGATGGTCGGACGTTACGCGCATCACGTCCGCACCGTGCGCCGCCAGGGTCCGCCCTCCCACTGGTCCCGCGATCACCCGCGTCAGGTCCAGCACCCGCACGCCGGCCAGCGGCCGATCGCCCGGCGGCAGCGGCTCCGGCGCGCTTTCGCCCAACTTGACGATCTCGGACAACGGCATGCCCGCGACGACGCCTGCCTGCGGCACCTCGCGCCACTCCGATTCGCTGTGCACAACCGCGGCACACATCCCGGCCTCGCTGAGCGCCTCCTCTAGCTCAAACGCATCCCAACCCGCGATCGCCTTGGACATCGCATCGCGCTCGCCAACGCAGGCCAGCACCCGCAGCGCGGCCTCCAGGTGGTTCGGAAAGTTGCTATGAACCTGTATCCGGCGTCCGTCGCGCGTCTCGTAGAAGCCCGCCGTCGGCGACCAGGGCGTCGGCGGTTCCGCCCCGTCGATGCGCAGGAAGCGGTCGCTGCGAATCGCCGCCGCGGCATCGCGCACGCTAACGGCGACCTCCTGCGTCCGGCCGATCCTCTGCCGCCAAAGGTCCGACGCCGCCACCCCCGTCGCCGCAATCGCGGCCGCGCCCGCCGTCCCCAGCCGGAACGCCGTCGGCAACACCGGATCGCCGCCCTCAATAACCACGCGATCTTCCGGCGACCGCGCCCAACCGGACGTGTTGAGTATCTGATCGAGAGCCTCGTAAGCCGTGGGGTCAGCCATCACTCTATGTGCGCCGTCAGCGGCAGCCTCATGCCGCCATGCAATGGCCTAGTGCGACCACCACATCTCTTCCCACATCTGGCGGATGCTGTACTGCTCCCTGAACGACTTCCCCTGCGCCACTCCGAGCGCCGACTCAGCCTCGGCCTCGCTCCCATCAGCGCGCCAGCTCATCGACTGCGCCAGGTAGCCCAGCTTCGCCTGCAGCACGCGCAGCGTTTCGCTCGTCTGCGGCTCATGGGAGTGCAGGCGCGCCCAGCGCAGCGTCTCCAGCGCGTCATCCATGACTTTCGTGTACTCGGCTTCCAGGTCGCGGGCGCTGCCACCGTGCATCATGACCCAACAAGTCTACCGCAGGCTCCCCGTGTCGGAGCACAGGTTCCATGGCCGGCCTTCGAGCCTCGCGTCTGAAGCGAGATCACTGCGTCGGGATGCACGGCGCCGCGCTGCTGACTTCGTTCATGCACCGTCTGCTGGTCACGTCAACCCGCACAATTCCGTCGACCACACCGACCGGAAAGCGGTCAAGGTCCCCGCCGGCGGGCCCCGTGAGGTGGCGTCCCGCGGCGTCCCACACGTTGCCGGCGCACGGCTCCCAGAACACCATGTTCTCAAAGCCCCGCGGCGGATCCCCGAAGCTTGTCAGTCCGTTCTCGTCTTCGATGAACTGCGCCCGGCACTCCAACGCGGCATCGTTGCCTTGCTCCACCGCCGCCTGTGCGCCCGGCCCCAGGTCGTACAAAGCCAGCACCGCCTCATCCATCATGCGGACGATGTAGACGTGCTCCAGCTCAAAGTAGCTCACGGTCCCCGGCTCGAAGCCGTCCAGCGGCCCGGCCACAAACAGCGGCAGCTCTTCCAATGTCGGCTCGCTGTTGCCGCCCGGCTTCAAATAGAGAAACAGGCCTACGGCGGAAAAGAAAACGAGAATCGCGCTCAGCCCCAGGACCAGCACCCTGACGCGAGCCTGCGCCTCGTGCAGACTCTGGTCCAACCATTCCTCCGTTCGGCGGGTTCGGCAATTATACCCGCCTGCCTGAATCCGGCTTGCTCTCGCCACCCGCGACGAAACGTAGAATGGAGCCATGCAGGTCAGCCCCAGCGTCCGCGCCGTCCAGGTCCCTGAGACCAACCCGATGCACCCGCAGTTCACCACGATCTATCTCGTGGGACACGACCAGACCCTGTCGATCGACACCGGCGCCGACGAGGAACGCTATCGCTGGATGCTGCGCGGCTACCTCGCCGCGGCTGAGAACGCTGAGATCGGACTCGCTGCCCTTTCGCACTTCCACTTCGACCACTCATCCAACCTGCGCTGGGTCTGCGAGGAGTTCAACGCCGAAGCCCACGTCTCGGCCGAAACCGCCGCCCACCTTGACGGCAAGCTCCCCGACCACGTCCTGCCCCTCGGCGAGGGCGACACGCTCAGCCCTGGCGGCGGCGTCCGGCTCCAGGTCATGCACACGCCGGGCCACAGCCCAGACTCCCTCTGCTTCTACCTCGAGGAGG